>WRNL01000033.1 GCA_009776625.1 Methanomassiliicoccaceae archaeon
GGCGGCGGCGAGGCGATAGGGTCGTACACGGGCCCGCTGTACTACCACCGCACGGCGGAGATCGCGGCGAGGTATCCGGCCTTGATGGAATGCGTCGGCGAGGTGGTGGCGCGGGTCATCGAGATCGAGCTGAAGCGCGGCGACACGAGGACGCCGGTCAGCGGGCTCGCCAAAGCCGTACGGCGGCACGAGGGCGCGGGGACGTTCGCCGAGATACTCGTGGCGCTCGGCAAGGAGACGCTCACCCGCGGGTACACCTACGGCGACGACTGCACCAAGCGCGACGTGCTCTCCAGCCTGCTCAAGTCCTGCGTCCCCGCCCCCGGCGATGACGCCAGCACGCTCAAGGCGGCCCTGCGGGACAGGGTGCCGGAGAAGCGCCTGCTGGAGGCCGCGATGTACGCCCCGGCGTGGATCCCCATAATCGAGGACCTTCTCGGCTGGACGGGGCTCAGGTCGGCGGCGTGGTACTTCCATGCGCACACGAGGGACAGCTACATCCCCATCGTCACCAGCGGGACCGTGGGGATGGGGTTCTATGCGCACACCGGGGACAGCTATTCGGTGGACTTCGAGACGGAGGTCGCCCGGTTCTCCCCCATCGAGAGGGGGGACTTCCAGCGCGGCGCCTTCGACATAGACTGGTTCCGGGAGGCGTACGGGGCGCTCGGCGCGGAGCGCTTCGACATGCTCTACGACTGCGCGAAGTACATATCCAACGGCGCAGCGCACAGGCGCGCGCAGCTCTTCGCCGACGCGGCCCTCGGCAAGCTCTCCCTCGACGACCTGGAGAAGCAGGTCCGCGACAAGCGCAACAAGGACCTGCTGCTCAGCTACGGGCTGGTCCCGCCTTCCCGGGACAGGGCGCGGGACGCCCTCCGCCGGTACGACTTCATCAACGAGTTCCTGAGGGAGAGCCGCAATTTCGGCTCTCAGAGGCAGGCCTCCGAGAAGGAGGCGGCGGAGGTCGCGCTCGACAATCTCGCCCACAACATGGGCTACGCCGACGCGCAGCGCTTCGGCTGGAGGATGGAGATGGAGAAGGCCGATTCCGTCAGGAAGTACTTCACCCCCCGCGTCGTCGGGGACGTGACGCTGTCCCTCGAGATGGACGACGCCGGGCAGGCGGCCCTCGCCGTGGCCAAGGGCGGCAAGAGGCTGGGCTCCGTCCCGGCGGCGGTCAAGAAGGACGCCTACGTCAAGGAGATAAACGATGCCAAGGCGTCCCTGAAGGCACAGTTCTCCCGCGCCAGGAGGAGCCTCGAGAACGCCATGGAGGGCAGGGACGCCTTCACCATGGGGGAGGTGTCCATGCTGGGGGGCCACCCCGTGATAGGCCCCATGCTGGGGAGGCTCGTGCTCAAATGCGGCGGCGAGCTGGGGCTCCCCGACGGCGACGCCCTGAGGCGCCATGACGGCTCCCTCTACGTGCCGGGCGAGGACGCCGCCCTGACGATCGCGCACTGTTACGACCTGTTCGCCTCGGGCGGATGGACGGACTGGCAGCGCCACGCCTTCGAGAACGGGCTGGTCCAGCCCTTCAAGCAGATCTTCAGGGAGCTGTACACCGTCAACGAGGACGAGAGGTCCGAGAAGACGGTGTCCCGCCGCTACGCGGGGAACCAGGTCCAGCCGAGGAAGGCCGCGGCGCTGCTCAAGGGCCGCGGGTGGACGGTCGATTACGACGAAGGGCTGCAGAAGGTGCGCCATAAGGAGAACGTCGTCGTGTCCATGCGCGCCCTGGCGGACTGGTTCTCCCCCTCTGATGTGGAGGCGCCCACGCTGGAGGCCGTCGTGTTCAGCGACCGCAGGACGGGGAGGCCGCTGGAGATAGGCGCGCTCGACCCGGTTCTGTTCTCGGAGGTCATGCGGGACATAGACCTCGCGGTCAGCGTCGCCCACGTCGGGGGCGTGGACCCGATGGCGAGCCATTCGACCGTGGAGATGCGCGCCGTCATAGTGGCCGAGAGCGCGCGCCTGATGAAGCTCGGGAACGTCGCCGTCGACGGCCGCCACGCCCGCATCGCGGGCTCCATGGGCGATTACTCCGTGCACCTCGGCAGCGGGCAGGCGCACATGACGGGCCACGGGGCGCTGAACATCCTGCCGGTCCACAGCCAGCACCGCGGCAGGCTCTTCCTGCCGTTCCTGGACGAGGACCCCAAGACCGCCGAGATCGTGGCCAAGGTCCTGCTGCTCGCCGAGGACGGCAAGATAAAGGACCCGACCGTGGCGGCGCAGATAAGGGGGTGAGCGGCGGCGGGCGGCGCCCCGCCCCGAACGCCCCCGCCAAGAAAATAATATATCCGTCGGGGCGATTAAGCGGCATGGCATTGACGAAGCACGACAAGGCGGCAGAGGTGTGCGGCGTGGCAGGCTGCGGGAAGGAGGCGGAGAGGTCCATAAGCATGAAGCAGTTCTCCAAATCGTCCTTGAAGCTCGAGGACGCCGGGGCCAGGAGCGCCCGCCTCTGCAAGGAGCATTACAAAGAGTTCAAGAAGGAGACGAAGTCGAGCCGGGAGCTCGACCAGTACTACTGAGCGGGTGGCGCATGCTGGAGATCCTTTTCCTCGGCACGGGGGCGAGCATCCCCTCAAGGGAGAGGGCCATGCCCTCCGTGGCGGTCCGCTGCGGGGGCGAGATAGCCCTCTTCGACTGCGGGGAGGGGACCCAGAGGCAGCTGGTCATGTCGCCGTTCTCCTTCATGAAGGTGAAGGGGATATTCATAACCCACATGCACGGCGACCACTTCCTCGGCCTCCCGGGGCTGCTCCAGACGATGGGGCTGCTGGGCAGGAAGGAGAAGCTGCTGGTGCGCGGGCCGCCGGGGCTGTCCGCAGGTCTCGACGCCGTGTTCTCGGTGTGCGAGGGGGCCATGGGGTACGAGGTCGACGTGGCCGAGGTGTCCCACGGTGACACGACCGAGTTCGGCGGTTTCTCCGTGTCAGCGTTCGGGACCGACCACACCGTCCCGTCCTTCGGCTACAAGATGTCCGAGAGGGACGCCAAGGGCAGGTTCGACAAGAAGAGGGCGTCGGAGCTGGGTCTGTCCCCTGGACCCGACTACTCCAGGCTCCAGGCGGGCGAGACCGTGAGGGGGGTGGAGCCCCGGATGGTGATCGGGCCCCCGAGGCCCGGGTCCACCCTGGTCTACACGGGCGACACCGTCCCCTGCGCAGGGCTGGCCGAGGCCGCCATGGGGGCGGACGCGCTCATACACGAGTCCACATTCCTGGAGAGGGAGTCGGGCATAGCCGCGGAGCGCAAGCACTCCACCGCCCTCCAGGCGGCTGAGGCGGCCGCGAGGTGCGGCTGCGGGGCGCTGTTCCTGATACACATAAGCAACAGGTACGAGGACAAAAGCGTCGTGGAGGGGGAGGCAAGGGCGGTGTTCGCGAACTCCGTCGCCCCGGATGACATGAGCCTATACAAGATACCGGGCAGGGCGAGGTGAGGGGGCGCCGCCCCGCCCGCGCCGGCGCCAGTTGGATAATAAGCATAAAATAATACAGGCATAATACTTTAACAAAAGGGCAGGCGACTGCTACGCCGACCGAAAAGGTTTCACGGTGCACCGAGAGGGACGAAAATGGCTAAGAAGAACATATATGTGAGCGGCATCAACGAGATACCAGTGCCGAAAAGGAACGTCGAGATTGTGGAGAGGAAGGGGATAGGGCATCCCGACAGCGTCGCCGATGCGCTTGCGGAAGAGGTGAGCCGGGCCCTGTCCAGGATGTACATCAATGAGTACGGGCACGTCCTACATCATAACACGGACGAGACCCAGATTGCTGCGGGCGAGTCGGCTCCGAAGTTCGGCGGAGGCAGCGTCATAGACCCGTCCTACATACTGCTGGTGGGACGCACGACCACCCATGTCGGAGAGGGGAAGGACTGCAAGTCCCTCCCATGCAAGCCGGTCGCCCTCAAGGCCGCCCGGAAGTACATGAAGAAGACGTTCCCCAACCTGGACACGGAGTCCGAGGTGGTCCTGGACGCGAGGTTCGGGATGGGGTCCGAGGACCTCACCGGGGTTTTCAAAGCGTCCGCCAACCTGGCGAACGACACCTCCTTCGGCGTCGGGTACGCCCCGTACTCGGTGACGGACAAGCTGGTCCTGAAAACGGAAGAGTACATAAACGGCCCCCTCAAGAAGAAACTGCCAGAGAGCGGGCAGGACGTCAAGGTGATGGCCTCGAGGGTCGGCAACGAGGTGTCCCTCACCGTGGCATGCGCCATGGTCGACAAGTATATCGACGACCTGGCGGCCTACAAGTCCGCGGTCGAGCAGTTGCGCGACGCAGCCCTCGACAATGCGCTTAAGGTCATGGGGTCGCATAAGGTAGACGTCAAGCTCCAGGTCAACACAGGGGACGACTTCAAGAGGAAGGTCTACTACCTGACGTGCACGGGCATGTCCCAGGAGATGGGGGACGACGGGTCTGTCGGGAGGGGCAACAGGTGCAACGGCCTGATAACGCCCTTCAGGCCGATGTCGATGGAGGCCACGTCCGGCAAGAACCCCATAACGCACATAGGGAAGATATACAACATAATGTCCAAGCTCATCGCGGACGAGATCGCTAAGGGCATCGGCGGCGATGCGGAGGTGCGCGTGAGGCTGCTCTCCCAGATAGGGAAGCCCGTCTCGGAGCCCCTCAGCGCGTCGATAGACATAGTCGCCGTCGGCGGCGACTCCGATCCCAGGCTGCCCAAGTGGATGTACGACGCCGAAGCGATTACAGCGAACTGGCTGGACGATGTGGACAAGGTTACCGAACTCATCATAGACGGGAAGGTCAAGACCTTCTGACCCTTGGCTGACCTGAGGTTGTGCAAATGAAGATAATGGAAGTTCCGCAGTTCGGGCCGATGTTCAGGTTCAACGACGCGAGCATATACTGGGCCCTCCACCTGCTGTCGGACGGCAGGAGGGTGGGCAGGAAGAAGCTGGCCGAGGTTGTGGGCATCGGGGAGGGGAGCATGAGGAGGATAATAGACACTCTGAAAGAGCGCAACCTCATACTCGTGAAACAGACCGGGATAACCATAACGAAGGCCGGCCAGGCGTTCCTCAGCCAAATCCCCATAAGGGTGGTGGACGTGGAGCTCGGCGAGTCGGCAGTAGGCGAGTACTCCCAGGGCGTCCTCGTGATGGGCGTGGCGGAGAAGGTGCACAACGGCATGCAGCAGAGGGACGCCGGCATCAAGGTCGGGGCGACCGGCTGCACCACCGTCGTCATCAGGGACGGGACGCTGATGATACCCCCTGACTGGAACATCGATGAGAAGAACCCGGACCTCGCGTACAGGATACGCAAGGGGACCGGCATAACGCAGAACGACGTGATCATAGTCGGGAGCGCCGACAAGAGGCACCTAGCGGTGGAGGCGGCGATCAACGCGGCGTTCGAGCTCATATGAGGCCTGAAACGGAACACAGATGAAGCACCTCCTCAGCTATCCAGTCTGCCACCCCATCGAGGGGCTCCCCGGCGGCGGGGGCGGGCTCGAGGGCATAGGGTGCGACGGCGTGGAGCTGCTGACCCTCTTCGAGGAGGTGCCGCAGGAATACAGGGGCATATCGCCCGCCGTCCACCTCCCCTACGCCATAGACTGGTACAGCGGGTGGACGGGCAAGGTCGACCCAGCCGGGCTCACCGACGAGGATGTGAGGTACGTCATGTACGGGAGGGACAGGGGGGAGGCTGTCGGGAACATAAGGTCCGCTATCGCGCATGCGGCGGGGATATCGCCGGCGTACGGGGTCCTGCATGCGGGCAGCGCGGACCTGGACGAGGTCATGCTCAGGAGGCAGACCGGCGACAGCAGGGAGGTGATCCTCGCGTTCTGCGAGATGGCGAACCAGGTAGTGTCAGGGTTCAAGGGCGGCGAGCCCCCCTTCAAGCTGGCATTCGAGAACCTGTGGTGGCCCGGGCTCAGGCTCCGGGACCCGTGGGAGCACAGCCTCATCAGCGGCCACATAGAGTTCGACAACTGGGGGTACTGCCTGGACACCGGCCACCTCATGAACACGCTCCCGGACGCCTACGACGAGCAGACGTGCGTCGAGAGGCTGCTGGGGATATTCGACAGGTATCCCGACGACATGAAGGGGCGCATAGGCACCGTGCACCTGCACCTGAGCACCAGCGCAGGGTACAGGAATACCTTCGAAGAGTCCCCGAGGCCCCCTGGCGAGACGATCATGGAGACGCTCTCCAGGTCGTACAGCCATGCGATGAGCATAGATCAGCACAGGCCGTTCTCCACCGCCGGGTGCAAGGCGCTCGTGGACGCGCTCGCCCCGGACTTCGTGACACATGAGATGGTAGGGTCGGGGACGGGCGACGTGATCGGCGACTTCATTCAGCAAAGGTCGTTCTTCCCGCAGGGTGACGAATCCTATAAATAATACTTCAATAATGGACTGCCAGAGGAATAAAAGATGGCACGTTTCAAAGAGGCTGAGCACAGGCTCCTTGAGAAGACAGTTTGCATGAGCTGCTATGCGACTAACCCTAAAAAAGCAGACAAATGCCGCAAATGCGGATACAGCAACCTCAGGCCGAAGGCCAAAGAGAGCAGGAAACAGTGAGGGTGTCCTTATCGCCCCCCTGCGCGGCATATGCGGCGGTTCGCCCTCTCATTTGGTTAATATACTTCAAGCATGCTAAGGTATCACCGGGTGCCGGGAAGTAGGAAGGATGAGGGTTCTGATAGTGGATGACAATGCTGCCCTTCGGGAGGTCCTGACAGAGGTCGTGTCCGGCGCGGGCCATTCGGCCGTCGCCGCGTCCACCGTTGACGGGGCGTTGTCCCTCGTCGCATCCTTCCGCCCCGACCTGATCCTCCTGGACACCGACGCCAACGACGGCCGGGGCTCCGAGCTCCTGGACAGGATGCAGGGCGGCTCCCCCCAGATATCCACGCCAGTCGTAACGATAAGCGGCCGGAACAGGCAGGCGCCGAGGGACAGCCCCGCCGTCGTGGGCAGCATCGGGAAGCCGTTCGCCTCGCAGGAGGTCATAGACGCCATCGAGGGGGCGGCGGGAGGGGAGGATGCGCCGGAGGAGCCGCCAGCGGCGGAGGCCGACCGGCACGAGGCCGGCCCCGTGGCCCCGAGGGAGACCCTGGCGCAGAAGGGCGTGTCCTTCGGCAGCTCCTACGTCATGTTCCGCAGCAGCCCGAACGAGATCCACGACCTCATATCGGCCTTCGGCAGCGAGGGATACGACCTGCTCGTGGTGACGACCCGCAGGAAGAAGACGGTCAGGAAAAGGTTCAGGAACCGCGACATGAGCGTCCTGACGGTGTCGGCGGGGCGCGGCAGCGCAGGCATATACGGGCTGGGCGGGATGATAGACGGCGTGGGCGAGTTCGTGAGGGGCGCCGCCAGGCCGGTCGTCGCCTTCGACGACATGGACAAGGTCATGGACAGGAACGGCATGAACTCCACCCTCACGGCGATACACCAGGTAGTCACGGGGGAGTACGGCAGGAGCCACACGTTCATAGTGTCCTTGGACCCGAAGAGGATGACGAGGAAGGACAGGGAGATACTGCTCAACCATATGGTCGGCCACGACCCGATGGAGGAATGAGGATGAAGATAGAGAAGGTATGGGCAAGAGAAGTTCTGGACTCCAGGGGGAACCCCACTGTCGAGGCGGAGCTCACGGTAGGCGGCAAGAGGATAACGGCGATAGCCCCTTCGGGGGCTTCCACGGGCACATGGGAGGCGTTCGAGCTGAGGGACGGCGGGGGACGGTACGGCGGCAAAGGCGCCATGAGGGCGGTGGAGGGCATAAGGGGCGAGGTCTCCAAGGCGCTGACAGGCATGGACCCCTCGGACCAGAGGGCCATTGACTACGCCCTCATCGACCTGGACGGCACCGACAACAAGTCCAGGCTGGGCGGGAATGCGACCACGGCGGTCTCCCTGGCGGCGGCGAAGGCGGGCGCTCTCTCGCTCGGCATGGAGGTGTACGAGCACATAGGGGGCGACCATGCGACGCTCCCTGTGCCGATGTTCAACATCATCAACGGGGGGAAGCATGCGGGCGGGGGGCTCAAGGTGCAGGAGTGCATGATTGTCCCCGCTGGCGTGGGGTCGTTCTCGGAGTGCCTGAGGGCGGCCTCGGAGATATACATGGAGCTGAAGTCCATACTGAAGAAGAGGCACGGGGCGAGCGCGGCCAACATCGGCGACGAGGGAGGCTTCGCCCCCCCGCTGAGGACGGTCGAGGAGGCCATGGGGGTGATAATGGAGGCGATATCCGGCGCAGGGTACTCCCCTGGCGACGAGGTGTCCCTGGCGATCGACGCGGCCGCCTCGGAGTTCTATGCGGGCGGCGTCTACGAGGTGGACGACCAGAGGCTGACCGCCGTGGAGCTGGCGGACATGTACGCGTCCCTGGCGGAGAGGTTCCCGCTTATCTCTATCGAGGATCCTTTCTTCGAGGACGACTTCGACACGACCGCCGAGCTCACATCCATGATCGGCAAGAGGGTGCAGGTGGTGGGCGACGACATATTCGTCACCAACACCGGGCGCCTGTGCAAAGGGATAGAGATGGGGGCCGCGAACGCGATGCTCCTCAAGGTCAACCAGATAGGCACGATCACCGAGTCCGAGGACGCCGCCAGGATGTGCGCCGACAACGACTACGGCGTGGTGGTGTCCCACAGGTCCGGGGAGACAGAGGACGCCACCATAGCGGACCTCGCCGTGGGCTGGGGCACAGGGCAGATAAAGACCGGGGCGCCCGCCAGGGGGGAGCGCACCGCGAAGTACAACAGGCTGCTCAGGATAGAGGAGTACCTGGGCGGGAAGGCGGCGTTCCCTGGGAAGAGGGCTTTCAGGCAGTGATCCCATGGGGAGGCTGTTCATCGCTGACGAGGAGGACGTGCGCAGCGGGCGCACGATGGACATATACTTCGAGCGCACGAAGGAGATACTCGAGGAGTCAGGGCTCTCAGGGACCGAGGTTTGCGCGGAGGTGGCCGGCGGGTCCCTGCCGAAAGGCTGGGAGTGGGCGGTTTTCTGCGGGCTCGAGGAGGTCATAAGGCTCACCGAGGGCCTCCCCATATCCATGTCCGCGGTCCCGGAGGGGACGGTGTTCAGGACGAGGACGGCCGGCAGCGTGAGGGTCCCCCTCTTGAACATATTCGGGGCATACACGGACTTCGGGGTCATGGAGACGGCGATACTGGGGATGCTCTGCCAGCCGTCCGGCATAGCCACCGCCGCCGCCCGCACGAAGATCGCCGCCAGGGGGAAGACCGTCCTGGCGTTCGGCAACAGGAGGATGCACCCGGCAATTTCGGGGGTGCTGGACAGGTCCTCGTACATAGGGGGGTGCGACGCGGTGTCGTCCAGGATGGGCGGGGACATAATCGGGAGCGAGCCCATTGGGACCGTCCCCCACACGCTGATGCTGCTGATGGGGAGCAACGACGCCGCGTTCAGGGCGTTCGACAGGGTCATAGACAAAGGCGTCCCCAGGATAATGCTCATCGACACCTTCTCCGACGAGAGGGCGGCGGCGCTGGAGGCCTGCGCGTCCGTCAAGGACCTCAAGGGCGTAAGGCTCGACACCCCCGGGTCGAGGAGGGGGAACTTCAAGGAGCTCATAAACGAGGTCCGCTGGGAGCTGGACATGAACGGCCACAGGGACGTGGAGATCATAGTGTCCGGCGGGCTGGACGAGCAGTCCATCGCCAAGATAGTGGACGCCTCCGTGTCCGGGTTCGGGGTCGGGACGTCCATAAGCAACTCCCCCACGCTGGACCTCTCCATGGACGTGGTGGAGAAGGACGGGCACCCAGTGTCCAAGAGGGGGAAGTTCGGCGGGAGGAAGTTCGCGTACAGGTGCCCGCAGTGCTTCGAGATGGGCGTGTCGCTGAGGCCCGACGACAGGATAGCCTGCGGCTGCGGCCGCGGCATGGACATGATCGAGGAGGAGGTCCTCCGCGACGGGAAGAGGGTGGGGAAGGAGAGGTCGCCCTCGGAGGTCCGCGGCTACGTGCTCGAGCAGCTCAGGGCTATGGGGGAGCTGTGACCGGGCGGCTCACAGCCCCGAAAAAACCCCTTACATGTATTATATAAAGGTTTCTCCATCGAAAATGAGTAGTTTGCGACGTTTATTGTAGGTTTGGGCGGGATGCGAAAACCAACTAACAGAAAGCTTATATGTACACTCGACATAGACGAAGCCTGCGTTTGTCTGTTGCACATTGGGTGGGATCTGTGACGCGGAGGCGGCGCAAAATTGGAGCAGGTTACTTTGAGTCGCAGCATCATGTTCAATGCGTCATCCACCCCTGGCAGCACCAGCGTCCGCACGCTGGACAACAGCGGCCCGAGGGCTTTTATGAAGATATACTGCCCCTGCGGCAAGATCGTGGATCTCGGCAAGAGGGAGATGGGCGTCAAGCTGTCGCTGAAGAAGGAGCTCGAGTGCACCGCCTGCAGGAACGCCCGCATCTCGAGGGACATCGATTTCCTGAACGACCTCTTCGACCCGGACAGGACGGTCGAGGAATACCCACTGTATTGATTTTTACGGTGTGTTATATAAGGTAATGAAATAACACGATTTTACCACTCCGTATGTGTTAAATGAAGTGCCATGACATACGGCATCCCCTCCCCCCATGCTATACGCCGCTCGCGGTTGGGGAGGCGGTTGGACTCAGGGTTCAGCCTTCGTAGCGACCTTCTTCCTGACCGCCGGCGTCTTCTTCTTCGCAGGGGCCTTCTTGGCCGGCGCGGCTTTCTTCTTCGCCGCTGGCGCGTCCGCGCCGTCCTTCTTGGCAGGCTTCCTCCGCCTGGTGCCGCGAGTCTCGCAGTCGGGGTTGACGCACTCGTTGGAGCCGTTGAAGACCACTATGGGGGAGCCGCAGCCACCGCACTGTTCGCCAGCGGAGGCCAGCGACCCCCTCGGCCTGAGCGGGTAGGTCTGGGAACACTTCGGCCACTCGGAGCAGCCGGCGAAGCGCCTCCCCGCTTTGGAGAACATTATCCTGATCGTGCCGTCCCCGCAGGCAGGGCACTTCCCGAGGTCGTTCCTGTCGGTGTTGCTCTTGCACCGGGGGTCTATGCACTGGACCGAGGGCGGCACGCCCTTCCTTATTATCTTGAGCTGCGCGAGGCCGCATACCTCGCAGACGGTCTCGGTGGTCTGTATCAGCGCGCCCCTCGGGAGGGGGTACGCCCTGGCGCACTCCGGGAAGCCGTCGCACCCGATGAAGTTGCCGTTCTTGGACCTCTTGATCAGCATGTTGCTGCCGCAGGTCGGGCACAGCCCGATGAACTGCTGCGCCCTCAGGGCGGAGCGGATCTCGTCGCCGAACTGCTCCTTCTCCGAGGATATGCCCTTGGCGACCTCGAACAGCATGTCCTGCGACTCCTTCACGACGCCCTCCAGCGTGTTCTTCCCCTCGCTGATGTCCACCATGTCGGACTCCAGCCTGGACGTCATCTCCGGCGCCGTTATGCCGCCGCCGTACTTCTCTAGGGACTTCGTCAGGGCCACGCCGCTGGCGGTGGGTATCATGTTGTTCCCTTGGACGTAGTTGCGGGAGAACAGCTTGCTTATGATCTCGTGCCTCGTGCTCTTGGTCCCCAGCTGCAGCCTGTCCATCTCCTGGATCAGGGACCCCTGGTTGTACCTGAACGGGGGCTTGGTCGCGGAGTCCTCGAGGGAGACGGACCTGACGTCGATCTCGTCACCGGCTTTCAGCGGCGGTATCCTGGACTCGACGCTCTTTAGATATTTCTTGTAGTACTTCTTCCAGCCCTGCTCCTTCTGGACGTAGCCGCGCGCCTTGAACGGCTCGCCGCCGACGTCGATGGAGCATATCGTTTCCTCGGCCACGGCGTTCGGTCCCACCGTCGCCAGGAACCTCCTGGCGATGAGCTCGTAGAGCTTCCACTTGTCCCCCTTCATCTTGTCGGAGCTGGCGCCCGCCGTGGGGTATATGGGGGGGTGGTCCGTCGTCCTCTTCTTGCCCCTGGACGGCGATATGCTGGCCTGGGCGAGGACCTCCTCGGCCTCGGCCTTGAAGTCGGAGTCCCTCAGCTTCTCCAGCACGCCCCGCATGCTGAGGCTCTTGGGGTACTCCGTGTTCTCTGTGCGCGGGTACGAGATGTACCCGCCCATGTACAGGTCCTCGGCGAGCTTCATCGCCGTCGTCGGGGGTATCCCGATCTTGTTGGCCTCCACCTGCATGAGGGTGGTGTCGAAGGGCGACGGCCGGTACTCCTCCTTCGTGGAGACCTCGTACGATGTTATGGTCGCCTTCTTCACGCCGGAGACCCTGGACATGACCGCGTCCGCGTCGTCCTTGCCCCAGAAGGGGTTCCTCTCGTGCTCCCCTTTGAAGGCGAGCATCCCGAACTTCCCCCCGACGTTCCAGAACGGGACGGGGACGAAGCCCTCGATCTCCTCGTGCCTGTCCACTAAAAGCTTGAGCGTGGGGCTCTGCACCCTCCCCACGGACATGAAGTTCTTGCCCACCTGCCCCGATGACAGGGAAACTAGCCTCGTAAGCACGGCGCCCCACGAGAGGTCTATGATCTGCCTCGCCTCGGCGGCGTCTGCCAGCCTCTTGTCCGGCGACGTGAGCTCGGAGAACGCCCTCTCCACCTCTCCTTTGGTGAGCGCGCTGAACTTCGCCCGCTTGACCTTGGACATGTCGGCGCCGACGGCGGTGACCGTCTCCATGCCGATGAGCTCCCCCTCCCTGTCGAAGTCGGTGGCGATGATGATCTCGTCGGCGGTCCTGGCGTACTCGTCGATCCTGCCCAGTATGGACTTGACCCTCACCTTTTTCACAGGCTCTGTGTAAACCATGTCGACCGGCGGCACCGCTCCCCAGTCGTTGTACTCGTCCGGGTAGTCGAGCTCGATGATGTGGCCCCTGAGGCTCACCACCGTGTAGTCGTCCCCGCCCGCCTCGAACTTCAGGACCGTGACCCCGCCCCCCGACCCGGACTCGGTCTTCCCGTCGGACAATATGGCGGAGATCCTCCTCGCGGCGTTGGCCTTCTCCGTGATTATCAGTTTCCGCATTCGGGCAAGCGACATCATAGGAATTATATAACCGTTGGGAAGTCGCCGCGCCCCGCCTGGAAAGGCGAGTGGACGGCGATCCCTGGCCTGTTTGTGACGAAGCTGTCCGCTCGCGTATCCATATAGTTTATATTTACCCGTAGGCATATAGAGGAGTAAGGACCGTTGCGCGTACAGCGCACATCTGGGGGAAACAGAAATGTCCGTAAGGAGGCCGGCCGCAGTGCAAACTTGCATGAGGGGGGG
>WRNL01000034.1 GCA_009776625.1 Methanomassiliicoccaceae archaeon
GGGGGGGGGGGGGGCGCAGGGCGCCAGCGCCCTGCGGGGATGTGTGAAGGGGTTTCCGGAAAGCGCTCAGCGCCTCGCTTTGGGCTTGCCGTAGTTCTTGACCGGCTTCCTATAGACGTACACCAGCGCGACCGCCAGCACGATCAGGAAGATGGCCATCAGTATGTTGACCAGGCCGTAGTCCGAATGGCCGACGAAGAACTCGCCGCCCCCTCCGGATATGACGTCCTTGTAGTCCCCTATGTTCTCCTCCCCTGCCACCACCTGGAACGTGTGCCTGCCGTTGGAGAGGGACTCGGTCACCCAGTCGTACGTGACCGTCGTCTTCCCCCCGGAAACCGCCGACGCGAGGGTCTTGCTCCCTTCCACGAGCTTCCCGTCGACGTGGAAGTAGACGGCGAAGTCTGTGAAGTCCACGTCGCTGTTGTTCGCCAGGACTGCGGTCAGGACCACTGGCTCCACGACCGTGACGGCCTGGGTCCTCTCCGTCGTCGTGGCCGCGCCGCCGTCTATCTTCTCTGAGAACGTCACCGTCAGCGTGTACTTCCCGGCGATGGCCGGCACGGTCACCGTCAACGACGCCTCCACGCCGTTGGACAGCGTGCCCGACGACGGGTAGACCGTCCCGGACTGTATGCCAGCGCTGTTCCTCAGCACGGCGCTGAACGTGACGTCCAGCGTGTCGAACTCCTCCGACTCGAAGAACATTATCTGGTACTCCAACGAGCCGCTCGTCTTCACGAGGCTCGTGTCCCCTGTTATGACGGCGCTCGCGCCGTCGGCGCCGGGGGACCCCCCAGCGAGGGCGGCGCCTGCCGCGAGGACCATTGCGAATACCGCTATCGCGGCGATCATCTTTTTCGTACGAACACCCCCTTTTTGATTCCCACCCATGCAAACGCGATGAGCACCAGCATGAACGCCGCCAGCAACACGACGGTCGTCAGCGGCACCGGGCTCGGCTCGCCGTATATGTTCTCGCCGACAGCGTACATGTCCTCGGACTCCATGCTGGCGCCCTTTGCGCTCATGCCGCTTATCGTCGCGACGGTGGAGGAGATGTCGAACGTCACCCCGCCGCTGGCGTCGAGGATCAGGCTCTTCCCCGAGGGGTCCTTCACCGTCACGGTCACATCGATCACCGGGACGCTCGTCTCGGTCCCGTCCCTGCACATCAGCTTGACGTATATGACCGTCGAGCCGAACGCGCCCACGCTGAACGAGTTCGCCCCTGTCTGCGGGTATATCATCCCTCCGTCCTTGTCGGAGTATGTGACGTACCAGTTGGAGCTGGAGCCCCTCACGGTCGCGGAGATGGACGCGGTCTTGAGGTAGCTGTCGTTGTTGGTGACCGTCACGGCGTACATGTACTCGTAGCCGTTCACGGCATCGGCGAAAGCGTCCTTCGTCGGGGGCACGTCGATGTAGGTCTTAGTGGTCTCCACCCCTGGCCCCGTGTAGGGGAACGCCTTCTCGTCGATCACGTAGGTGCCGACCGAGGCGTTGTTTATGGACCACGCCGTCACCGACAGCCCGGGGTCGCCGGCGCCGACCAGCGCCGGGTCGTACCTGCCAGATATGTCGACCGTGCCCTGGCCTTTCCCGGGGACGGTGACGGCGTAGCTCTTGTCAAGGGTCCATGAGGGCCCCGCTGCGATGGTGTATGTGGCCTCGAAGTCGCCCGTGTTCCTCACGGTCAGCGTGAACTTCCCGACCCCGTCTACGAAGCTGAAGCTGCTCCCCGACAGCTCCGGCAGAGCGGGAGATGAGGAGGACGTCGTCACAGGGAAGTGTATCGACGCGCCGTCGAACACCTCGCTGGCCGTCATGGTCGTCGTCCCCGAGTAGCCGTACTCCGTGCCGGACACCGTCTGGGACAGCTTCGCGGACAGCGTCAGCGGGGTCCCCGCCGGCACGGTCATCTCGAACGCCCCGTCCTTTATCGGGAAGGGCACCGACACGCCGCCGTATGTCACGGTGAGCTCGCCGTCCGCCGTCGCCCCGACGTATCCCTTTATGGTCGCCTTGTCCGCCTTGTTGAGGAGGCTCAGCGTGGCTGGGCCGGACACGCTCGCGATGGACGCGTACGCTATCTGCTCGGTCCCGCCGGCGGCGTTCGACGTCGCAATGAAGTAGAAGCCCTTCCCCCTCTCCAGGTAATAGGCCCTGGAGTCGTCGGTGTCCACGTAGTACTTCCCGCCGTCGGTGGGCACCACCGATATGCTGTCCGTAGGCGACGCGCTTAGGGCGACCCTCGCCACGTTGGTGTAGTCGATCTTCAGCGCCCCGCTCTGACCAGGGTAGACGTACACCGTCCCGCTGTAGTAGGAGCCGGTGCTGCCGCTCATGACGGCGGTGTACTGCCCCGGGATGACTGTCGCCGAGCCGGATATGTTGTACTCCGTCGTGGAGCTGTTGTACAGCGTCATCTTCACCGTCACGCTGCTCGACACGGTGGTCGTCTTCACGTATTTCGCCGCATCGGCGGCCTGGCTCGCCGCAAGGGTCCAGGTGTTGGTGGAGCTGCTGGTGCCAGACGACACGTTGGTCGACTGTGCCTCCATGTAGAACATGGGGGTGTTGAAGCCTGGCGACGTCAGCACCGCCGCGTATCCCTGGGGGACGGTGAACACCGCGTTGCCGCTGGCGTTGGTCTTCACCTTGATGTCGTATTCCACGCCGTCGATGGTTATGGCCATGTTGACGTCTATGAACGCGATCCCCCTCGTTGTGGGCGACGACATGTTCGTCCTGTAGTTGACCGTCATGGTCACATCGCGGGACCTCGTCGTGGATATGTCCCCGAGATCCGTGTCCCCTGCGACGTCCACGGTGGTTATCGATGCGCTCGACGACCCATATATGTACATGGTGTATGTTCCTGCGGGCAGCCTGACGTCGAACGTGCCGTCCTTGTCCGACGCGAACACGAACGTCGCCCCTGCCGCCGCCCCGCTCGTCTTTATGAACGAGACCGTGCCGGCGAACGGCGAGCCGCCGCTGTCCTTCACGGTCCCTTTCACGCTGTAGCCGGCCGAGCTGGTCATGCTTATGCTGTTGCCCGCCGTCACCCCGTAGTACACGCTGCCGCCGCTCACCGCATAGGCGGTGTACGCCTCATTGGTGCCCCCGCCGCTGGACGGCACGGCGAACGTGGCCGATGTCGAGGACGATGACATGAAGCCGAACGACATCAGGGCCACGAGGCTCCCCGCAGGGGCCCCTGAGACCGAGATGTTCCTTTTGTCGTAGACCGTCAGCGAGGCGGACGAGCTCCCGCCGTTCGACACCGTCGACGACGGGTTCGTGGCGGACACCTTGGACCCGGCCGCGAACACCGTGTACGTGGACGGCACGACCTGGATCTTGGCCTGGCCGTCCACTATGTCCCCGTAGTACAGGGCGCCTGTGACGGTGTCCCGCGCCGCGACCCCGTTCTTCTCGTCCGGCGCCCTTGCGCCGACGTCGGTCGTGACGGTCACCGTTATCGTGCCGGTGGTGGCGGATATGCGGTAGCCGGTGTTGACGCCGGCGCCGACCGCCACGGTCCCCGTGTTGATCGTCACGCCGGACGGCGAGTACAGCGTGAGCTTGTATATGTCGGGGATTATGTTGCCCGACGTCGAGTTGTCGAACCTGAACGTCCCGTTGACGACGTCCGTCTGGTAAGTCTTCCCGGACGCCGCCCCCTCGATGACCACGTAGGACGCCCCCATGTACAGGCCGTCGCCCACGGTGACGCTCCCGGAGAGGCTCGTCGCCGGTATGCTCAGCGGCGGATCCGTGGACGCCACGTTCCTGCGCGTGTCGATTATCGACCCGGTGGCTATGGTCGTCGACCCGGAGGAGAACACCACGTAGTAGTCCGTGCCGTCGCTGGGAACCAATATGGTGTACCTCCCCTGGTCGTCGGTGAACGCCGTCGACCTCTTCACGTACCCGGTCGCGCCCGAGGAGTCGTACCCCGTCTCCACGAACACGGAGGCCTGTATGCCCTTCGCGCCCTTCTCTGGGTCGGACGTGACGTAGTTGACGGTCCCGGAGACGGCCGTCGTCATGGACGGGTCGTACTCCAGCATGACGACCCCGCTGACGTAGTTGATCACCCCGCCCTCCTTGTTCTGGAGGGCTATCGCCTCGAAGGCGTCCATCTCCTCCCACCCGCTGGAGGAGGTGGTGGCGTCATCGTCCGGGTTGTAGTACACGTGCCAGTACGAGACCTTGTAATTGGCCAGGCCGTACCCGGGGTTGGCCTTCACCGGCCCCTTGCTCAGGGCGAGGGCGTTGAGGTAGTCGGTCGAGGAGTAGAACCCCGCCTCCGCAGGGGACATCCCGACCAGCGCCCTCCAGAAGAACGTGTCGTAGAACGCGTTGGTGTACCCGGCGTAGCCGTAGTAGGTGTCATATGAGAAGAACTTGGTCGGCGCGCCGTACATGTCGGTGTAGTAGCTACCGAGGTAGGCGACGCTGCTGAAGTACGACCCGTCGTTGAAGTACAGCGGCATCATGCTCCTGTCCACGGCGACGTACCTTATCGATTCGCCGCTCGTCAGGCACATCCGGTCATAGAGCCCGTTGACCCCGGACTCGGGTATCGTGCTTGTGATGTACTTGCTCAGCACAAGGTACAGCGCGTTCTCCTCCGTGATGTTGTTGCTCGTCCCAGGATAGTCCCCTATGTTGTCCTTGACCTCCTTGACGGCCCTGGAGGGGTCGTCGACGTACCCCCTTATCTTGTTATAGTCCAGGCCTGCGGCGGTTATGTCCGACGAGAACGCCGACAGCTCGTTGGCGAGCATCAGCCGTATGGCCATAGCCGCCGTCGCCGCCGCGCCGCTGTCCGCCAGCAGCACCGCGGACATGGCGGACGTCCCGCCGCCGTACCCGTCCGTCACAGAGTCGAACCCGCCTTTGGACACTGCGCTCGCAGAGTAGCCGAGCCACACGACCAGAGCGCCGTCCTTGTAGGCGTCGCTGTAGTCGTCCCACATCTTGTTCACCGAGTTCAGGTCGTCGGTCATGACCGTGTACCCCATGCCCCCGAAGTACCCTCCGCTGTTGGAGTTGGATGGCATGCTCGCGTCGGCCGCGCCAACCAGGTTCGGCGCGACTATCAGCACGGCGAGGGCCAGGGTCGTGGCGAGGGGTATCGGCTTCAGCGCTTTCTTCAAAGCATGCCTCACCCCGTTGCCCCGCATGTCGGCGAAGTAGTCCTTCAGGCCCGCCGCCCTTATCACCATAAGGATCCCTGCGGCGGATGCGACCGCGAAGCCCGCGCCGGCGACCGCGGCGTACGACGTGGAGTACCACCCGATGCAGAACATGACGAGGAACCACCACATCGTGAACGCGTACTTCCTCGACTCCACGTTCTTGCGGTACCTGTACGCCATGAATAGGAACATTATGAACGGCATCCACACCGTCACCCACCCGAAGAACGCCGCCATGGTCGATATGGACGTCCGGGTCAGGCCGGACACGAGGTCCTGCATCAGCCCGCTCTCGTACATCGAGTTGCCGCTGACGACCGCCGAGAACAGGCCGCCGTCGAGGAAGAAGAGCGCGGCCAGGGCGGCGGCCGCGATCAGCAGGGTGACTGGTATCATCAGCACCCACGTCGTCCTAGTGGTCTTGCTGAAGAAGGCCGCGAGGGCGACCGACATGACCGCGACCACGAGCGGCCCGGAGAACACGGCGTCCCAAAGGCCCGCCGCTAGGTAAAGGGGCGCGGATATCAGCACCCCCAGCAATATGACGGCCGAGTATATGCCGACCGTCGGGGAGACCTCCTTCGACCTGAGGCGGTCGGCCACCGCCTGGGCGACCATGAACACCACGAGCATCAGCAGGATCACGCGGAACTCGTTCCACGACATCGCTATCATCGCGAACAGCACGCCCGCGACGAGGATGTCCCTGGGCACGGCCTTCTCCTTGAGGAGCGCCCTGAACCCGCTCGGCTGTGCCTTGTCGCAGCCGTCCAGCGCCTTGAGCAGGAAGTACACCATGAATGCGAACAGGAACCCTACGAACGCGTACTCGGTTCCGTTGGAGAAGACGGTCGTCGTGATCATCAGCGCAAAGAATGCGTACAAGAGCGCCGCCAGGAGACCTACCTTCTCGTCGTCGAACATCTTCCTCCCTATCAGGTACACGGGCCAGCACGTGAGTGCCGCGAACACCGGCGCGGAGAACGCCAGCGTCCCGGCCGCCGCCGTGCTGGCCGAGGCCCCGAGCGCGGTCGCCAGCCCCGCGAACCCTGCCAGGATGAAGTCCATCAGCGGGGGGTATATGTTGACGGACCCGACCGGGTAGTTGAGCGCCGTGTCCGTGAACGCGAACGAGCCGTTGATGATGCTCTCGATCGTGTGGACGTGGCTGTACGCCCCGGTGCCGCCGGAAAGGGCGAAGTCGCTGCCGGCGGACACGCCGTATGCGAACACGAACCTGATCACGAATGCCGCGACCATTATCGCCAGCAGCGTTATCAGACGCCATTCTCTTTTATGCCATGCTCCCTCGCCGGGGTCCGACGCCGGGAGGAGCCCCCCGCCCGCGGTGGGCTTGGCTGACCTGTTTCCATTTTTGCGCATTCTTATATCTCCATTTAAGAGTGAAGTGTTGGCTCATGCCTGAATGCCTATTTATAAGTTTATAGGCGGGCGCGGGCGTTCCATATAGCAGGGCTTTCAGATGAACGGCCGCAACTCGTCCGCGAATGCGGACGCGGCGGACGCGGGGTCCCCCGCGCCGTAGATCGCCCTGCCGACGATGACGTAGTCCGCGCCCGCGGACATCGCCGATGCGGCGCCCCCGCCCTGGGCGCCCACCCCCGGCGAGAGTATCTTCAAGCGGCCGGCGATGGACCTCACCGCCCTGAGCCTGTCGGGCCTGGTCGCAGGGGCGATGAAGCCCGCCACCCCGCACCTCACGCCCATCTCCGCCATCTCCTCCGCGTGAGGGGCGGTGAACGTCCTGCCGCCGGGGTGGCTCATCTCGGTCACCGCGAACACCTCCGCGCCCCCTGCGGCGGAGACGGCCTCCCTCATGGAGTCCTCCCCCGTGAAGGCATGCACGATGACGGCGGAGGCCCCCCTCGACACCGCCCCTTCGACTATCAGGCGCGCCGTGTTCGGGATGTCGGCGACCTTGAGGTCGCATATCACGTCGGACACCGCGGAGAGCCGGGTTATGACCTCCGGCCCAGCGGAGAGTATCAGCGGCCAGTTTACCTTCACGGCGTCCACTTTGTCGGCGACCGCCTCCGCGACCATCATCGCCTTGGCGGCGTCCGTCTCGTCAAGCGCGAGTATCAGCCCGGTGTCCCTCCTCATGCCCCTTGCTAGCCGTCCAACGTTTATTAAGACATCGCACCTATCACCACCGATAACATTGAAGATGCACGAATGCGGCTCAGCCTCCAACTGCCCCCTGCCGAAGGGGTGCGAGCATTGCGTCAACGGGTCGAAGATGGTGCTGCTAATAACCGGCAGGTGCCGCACCGGCTGCTTCTACTGCCCGATATCGCCCGAGAAGATGGGGAGGGACGTGATGTTCGCCAACGAGAGGAGGATCTCGAACCTGGGCGAGATGATAGAGGAGGCCGAGTCCATGGACGCCACGGGCACGGGGATAACCGGGGGGGACCCCCTGCTGGAGGTGGAGCGCACCGTGTCCGCGATAAGGCTGCTGAGGGAGCGTTTCGGGCAGGGGCACCACATACACCTCTACACATCGGTCATCGACGCCGGCGCGGCCGGGGCGCTCTGGGGGGCGGGCCTCGACGAGATAAGGTTCCACCCCCCGATGTCCCAGTGGGGGGAGATGGGCTTCGGCGAGGTCGAGAGGATAATGTCTGGAACCTCGTTGGACGTGGGCATCGAGGTGCCGGCGGTGCCTGGCCAGGGGGAGGCCCTGGAGCGGCTCGTGCTGTCGGCGTCGGAGGCCGGCGTGGGGTTCGTCAACATCAACGAGCTCGAGTTCTCCGAGAGCAACTGGAACATGATGGAGGACATGGGGTACAGGGTCAAGGGCGACCTCTCCTCGGCCGTGGCGGGGTCCGAGGAGCTTGCCCTGGGCATCATGAGGAGGCATCCCGGGTGCCCGGTGCATTTCTGCTCGTCCGCCTTCAAGGACGGCGTCCAGCTGAGGAGGAGGCTGATTAGGCGGGCGGGCGTCGTCGCCATGGCGCACGACATAGTCACGGACGACGGCACGATCCTGAAGGGCGTCGTGTACGCCGACGACCTGGACGAGGCGGCGGCGGCCCTCGCGAGGCTTAGGGTCCCGGCCGGCCTGATGCGCGTGGACAGGGGGATGGGCAGGGTGGAGGTGGCGCCGTGGAGGCTCAGGAGGGTCTCGCGGAGGCTCCCGTACAGCTCGTACATTGTAGAGGAGTACCCCACCTTCGACAGGATGGAGGTGGAGAGGACGCCCCTGGCTGGGATGGGGCGTGGAAAAAGGGCGTAAGTGGTTTCAAAGGCGCCCGCCGCACCGGCGGCGAGGCCGTCAGTCGACGCTTATGCTCTGGATCTCGTGGTGCCGGTTCACTATGTCCCTGGCTATGCGGAGGTTCTTGCCGGCCTTGCCGATCGCGCGCCCTTTGAGCTTGGGGTCCACCGTGACCGTGGCGTGGGTGATGTTCCCCCGCTGCTCGATGACGACCTTCTGGGGGCCGTATATGTGGAACACGTTCTTCACGAACTGCTCGGGGTCCTCCGAGTACTCCACGACCTGGATGTTCTTGCCGGTCTTCTCCTTGAGCTTTATCACGTGCTCCCCCTTCTTCCCGACGGCGATGTTGCCCTGGCCCTTCTCGACCACGAACACCAGCTTCTCGTCGGCGTCCATGCAGTCGATGGGGCTCGCCTTCGTTATCGCCGAGAACAGCGCTATGTACCCGAGGGTCTCCTCGTTGATCACTATATCTGCCGACATGTTCTCACAGCGTTAAGATGTTGGAGGAGCCCTTGTCGATGACCGCGAGGGCGGAGACGGAGAAGGGCTTCCCGCAGAGGGCGCCCAACTCCATGTTGTTGCCCTCGTAGACATGCACCTTCACGTCTATGTTCCCCGTCAGCATCTCGCTCGGGCAGTTCCTGGACAGGATGACCATCTGCGCCTTTCCCGCCTTTATCGCTTTCTCTGTCTGGTCGACCCCGAACTCCACCCTGCCAGTGGTGATCGCGGCCTTCAATGCTCTGCTTATGTCTATCTTCTCGCTCATTCTCTGTCCACCTTCCTGGGTGTGTAAATAAGGTTAACTGCGCCGGTCCCTAGGGTGACCGGCTGCCCGACTATGATGTTCTCGGTCACGCCCTCGAGGCTGTCGACCTCCCCGACCATCGCCGCATGGAGCAGGTGCGCCGCCGTGATCTCGAACGCCGCCCTCGCGAGGACCGAGGACTTCTTCCCCGACACCCCGTGCCTCCCGATGGCCTTGACCAGGCCGTCGTTCGTCATCAGGTCCGCGACGAGCATGATGTGCCTGATGTCGACGTCCAGGCCCGCCTCGCCTAGGGTCCCCATCGCCTCGCGGATGATGGAGTTCCTGGCGGCCTCGATGCCGAGGACGTCCGCCACCTCCAGTATGCTGTTGGTCATCACCTTGTTCGCGTTGACGCCCTCGATCTTCAGCACCTCCTTCAGGTTGCTCCCCTCCGTGATTATCTTCCAGGAGCCGCCGACCTTGCTGAGGACCGCCCTGGTAATGCCGTCTATCCCCTTTATCTTGGCGACCCTGACGGCGTCGTACATCGTCTGGAGCTTCTTGTAGGAGGGCTCGTCGGCGGTGATGATTATCTGGAAGTCGGAGGACTTGATGAGCCCGCGGAGGGGCTTCGCCTTGTTCAGCCTGTCCGCGATGTCCTCCAGGGAGAGGCCGCGCTGGGCCATCTTCTTCGTGTTGGGCGTGATGATCAGGCGCATGTTGGTTATGTCCGTCTCCACCGACGCTATGTCCAGGAGCGACGTGACCTCGATCTCCGAGGCCACGTGCCTCGCGACGCTCTCGTCCTCGGCGGCGATGCCGGTCAGCGGTATCTCCATCGACGGCGTGCTGGGCACGCGCCTGGCGTCCACGATCTCTATCAGCCTGGGGAGCCCCTGCGTGACGTTGATGTTCGCGACCCCCGCGTAGTGGAACGTGCGCATGTTCATCTGCGTCCCGGGCTCGCCTATCGAGTGCGCCGCCATGACCCCCGTGGACTCGTTCTTGTCCATCGTGTGGGAGGTGTACATGCGGTCGGCGGTGGCGACCAGCCTCTCGTAGATGTCGTCGCCCAGCTCCGCGCGCTCGACCGCGCCGGCTATGTCCGTGATTATCTTCATCGGGAGGGTCGACCCGATCCTGTCCGCGATGGCCTTGAGCCTGACCTCGGCGGGGGTGAGCCTGCGCTCGCGGAACACCTCCTCCATGGCCTCCGCCTTCGGCTCCGGCGCGACCTTCTTCGGCTTGGCCGCCGGGGCCGGCGTCGTGCGGGTGGTGCGCTTGCCGATCTTCTGCAGGACGGACTCGGCCTCCCCCTCCGAGAGCCCCGCCGCGACCAGCTCCTCCTGGCCCGCCGCGGATATCGCGCTGAGGGTGCTGTACTTGGATATCAGGAGCACCCCGACCTCCTCGCTGATGTCCCTGCTGAGGAGCGCCTTTAGCGTGTCCTTCTTGGCCATCTCACTCGCCCCCTCCCTCGAAGTCCGTGTCTATGTCGTCGTACTCCTCGCCGTCCTCCTCCTCGGTGTACTCCATCTCGTCCTTCTCCCTCGACCCGTAGTCCTCGCCCACGTCCTTGTCTTCTATGTGGAGGAGGGTGTCCGCGTCGTCGCCGAGCACCTCCGAGAAGAGGTCGTCAAGGTCTATCGCCTTGCCCCTCACCGTCCGGGACGGGTCCACCCCGTCCTCGCCGTACTTGAACTGTATTATCGTGCCCACCGTGTTCCTCACCGTCCCGTCCGAGGTCAGCTTCAGGTCCTCCAGCGCGGAGATCAGCCGCCTCTGCATGTACCCCGACCTGGACGTCCTCACCGCCGTGTCGACCAGCCCCTCCCTCCCGCCCATGGCGTGGAAGAAGAACTCCGTCGGGTTCAGACCGGACTTGTATGAGTTGGAGCAGAAACCCCTGGCCTTGGCCCCGAGGTCCCCTTTGACGAAGTGGGGGAGGGTCCTGTTCCAGTACCCCCTGGAGAG
This sequence comes from Methanomassiliicoccaceae archaeon, assembly GCA_009776625.1. Lineage (GTDB taxonomy): Archaea > Thermoplasmatota > Thermoplasmata > Methanomassiliicoccales > Methanomethylophilaceae > Methanoplasma. Next base: position 11,186 of record WRNL01000034.1, read on the forward strand.
CCTCTCGCCGCGCACCGCCTGCTGCCCGACGCACCCTGCCATCTGGGACAGGTTGAGCATGGACCCGCGGGCGCCGGCCTTCGCCATTATCACCGCGGGGTTCATGAGGCCCAGGTGCTTCCCGGCCACGCGGCCCGCCTCGTCACGCGCCTGCCCGAGTACCTTCATGACCCTGACCTCCAGCGTCTCCCTGAGCGAGCGCCCCGGCATCTGGTCGAGGGTCCCGTTCTGGTAGGACTCCACCAGCTCCGACACCTCGCTTATGCACTCCTGGTTGTAGTTGGCGATCTGGAGCGCGGCCTCCTCCGGGATGTCCTCGTCGCCTATGCCGGTGCTGAAGCCGTGGTTCATGAGCGCGCCGAGGGCGAGCCTCGTCACCTCGTTGATGAACTTGGCGGCCCTGTCGGAGCCGTAGTCGCGGGCTATCCTGTCGAGGATCTTCCCTTTGCTGTTGCCTATGCCCTTCGTGTCGATGGTGCCGCAGAGCAGCTGCCCGCCGCGTATCTTCACGTAGGCGTCCGAGAGGCACCCCTCCTTCAGGCACGAGTCGCAGTTCTGGCAGATGTTGGCCTTGAACGTCGTCCTGAAGTCCTTGGGGAGGACCGTCGAGAACAGCCGCCTCCCGGTCCAGTACTCCTTCCCGTCCGCGTCCGTCTCGGGCTCTGGAACCTCTATGTCGCGGAGCTTGGACAGTATGCTCATGGCCTCGAGCCTGTCGAACCTGGGGTTCCCGTGGGTGAGGAAGTACGCCCCGGTTATGTGGTCGTGGATCGCGCCGATGATCGGGCCCCCGTACCTGGGGGACAGGACGTTCTCCTGGACCTGCATGAGTATGCGCGCCTCCGCGCGCGCCTCGTCCGACTGCAGGACGTGCAGGTTCATCTCGTCCCCGTCGAAGTCCGCGTTGTACGGAGGGCAGTCGCAGAGGTTGAACCTGAACGTCTTGCCGTCCATCATCCTGACGCGGTGGGCCATCATGGACATCCTGTGCAGCGAGGGCTGCCTGTTGAAGAGGACCACGTCCCCCTCCATGAGCTGCCTCTCTATGGTGTAGTCGATCTCGATGTTCTCCGACACCTCCTCCGCGTTGCGGTCGGTCACCCTGATCCTCCTGCCGTCGGACCTTATCACGTAGTTCACGCCGGGGACGTAGCCGTCGGTCATGGGGGGCTCGGGCCCCCTGGCGACCATCTTCCTGAGCTTGTCTATGTTGTGCTCGTTGACGTGCACGGGGACGGTCAGCTCCCTCGCCGCCATGTACGGGACGCCCACCTCGTTTATGGACAGCATGGGGTCCGGGGATATCACCGTGCGGGCGGAGAAGTTCACGCGCTTGCCCGAGAGGTTCGACCTGAAGCGCCCCTCCTTGCCCTTGAGCCTCTGCGCCAGGGTCTTCAGCGGGCGGCCCGACCTGTGCCTGGCTGGGGGTATGCCCGAGGTCTGGTTGTCGAAGTACGTGGTCACGTGGTACTGGAGCAGCTCCCACAGGTCCTCCACTATGAGCTGGGGCGCCCCGGCGTCGCGGTTCTCCCTCAGCCTCTGGTTTATCCTCAGGACGTCCACCAG
>WRNL01000035.1 GCA_009776625.1 Methanomassiliicoccaceae archaeon
CGGTGGCCGAGCCGGGCGCGTAGGGGTCGACGTTCTGCGACAGCACCGGGACCGAGACGCCCCTGGCCACCGCCGACAGCTCGACCGCCGGCGGGCAGACCCCGATGGCGACCCCCGACTCCTCGGCCATGGCCTCGCACGCCCTGGCGAGGCGGAGGGCGCCCTCCCCCTCCACTTCGGCGTACGCCTTGAAGTTGACGATGATCACTGGCTTGGAAAGCTTCTTAGTCAAGTCTCTCGAACCTCTGCCTGAGCTCCTTGAGCACCTCTGGCCTCGAGGTGTACTCCATCTCCTCCGCCGGGAGTATCGACGGGGTGAACGGCCCCTGCGTCCGCAGGAACCTGCTGGTCTTTATCGCGTTCGCACGGGCCGAGTCGAAGGTCGGGTTGCCGAAGAAGTCGACGGGCACGTGGTCCCCGCCCTTGGAACCCAGGGGCTCCAGCCCCTGGAGCTTGCCGTCGTTGAGCTGGAAGCCGAGGCAGCATATCCTCGGCGGCCCGTCGAAGTACGTGGGGTCCGAGTCCTCCGGGGAGCACGGGTAGAACGTGCCGTAGTGGGAGCCCCTCATCCAGCCGCCGGCTATCCATGACGTCATGAGGAACGGCTGGGTGTACTCGCCTACCGACGGCAGCCCGCTCTGGGAGCGGCAGACGCACACGGGGTCGTCCTTGCCGATGTACTTGCCTGCGGTGAGGTTGAGCTTGTCGGTGGACACCACGCAGGCGGGGCCAATGCCCGCCCTCGAGCACACCCTCTTGATGGCGTACCTGGAGGTGTCGCCGAGCAGCGCGAGTATGCTGAGGGTCTCCTCCGGCGAGGACATGACCACCTTCATGCTGTCCATCACGTCGTGCACCTCCACGTCGAACCCCTTCTTCGCCCTCGCGTCGACGACCAGCCCGGTGGTCGTGAACGGGTCCAGGTATATCCTGGAGAGGATCGGGGAGTATGCGGAGGGCTCGGTCTTGTCAGCGATGAAGAACAGCAGAGGCTCGGACCCCCGCTCCTCGAACGACATCTCGGCGGACCCGGGGCCTGCGCCCTTGACGTTGCCGGAGAACGCGTCGGTTAGTATGTCCTGCCCGGCGGCGTACAGTTTCATGGACTTGGCGATCTTGGTGGCCTCCTGGAAGCACTCCCACGCCGCGCCGTGTATGTCCTTGTTACCCTCCCCTTTGTAGTGCGTCATGAACAGGTTTATGTCGTCCCCCACGCGGGTGACGTAGAAGTCCTCGAGCACCCCCTGTTTCTGTTTGTCCGCCAGGATATCCTTGGCAACCTTCATCATGGAGGGGTGGGGCCTTGAGTGCCCTACCACGGAGCCAACGTCCGCCTTGATAACCGATACCGTCACTTTCTCTTTAGCCATGGGTTACACCATTCTCTCTGTGAGTATGCGCTGACAGTTATAATAATATTTTTTTCATCCCGGGGAAAACAAGGGGCGGGACCGTCATTTCCCGCAAGGTCTTTCTATCCGGTTGACAAGCTGTATGTCAGAGATATTTTCAAAATGCTTTTGATTATTGGTGACGAGCGTGTAGCCGTTCACGACGCAGAATGCCCCGATAAGCAGGTCTGCATCGACAACCAGCCTACCCTGCTTACTCAGGTCAGCATGCTGCATGGCGGCTTCGTTCCAAACCGAAGTGGGCATCCCCTCTACGCCGTGTTTGCGGTATATGGAGTCGAACGGGACGGCCTTTTTTGTAGCGCCGGAAAGTATGGGTCCACGCCGGATCCCATAGTAGACTACGCGCGGGATAACACATAATCCGCCGTCTGCCATAGCCAGGTCATTGTTATCATAAACAACGGGGTCGCCCTTGAATAGGTATGAGATTATGTTCGAATCCAAAGCGTAGATCACAGGTCAATCTCCCGGTCAAAACTCATGCGCTTTTTCAATATCTCATCAAATTCCGCTGGCAAAGGCCCCGTCGCACGCATCTCCTCACGGAAACGCGCCATCGCAGCGAGTTGCCTTAAACTCACTTCTTCATCGGACTCCTCCAGCAGAGTGACAATGGCTCGGCTACCCTCCGGTATATTCAATTCAACGAGCGGGACGAACCGACCCCTCTCAAAATACGCTTTGTACGCTTGCATGAGAAATCACCTGTTCAACAATACAAAACGCCGGTTAATAGGTTTTTCGTTTACTTTTTGCGAAGGAGAACAATATTGGACGCAAGGGGGCGGCACACAAGTCAGAGGTCTGATGCAGATGTGGTTCATACTCCACACTACACTCAACCATTTCTTCGTAATGGGTATTTTTGGCTTTTTTGAAAAAAATTGTTATTTTTGAGGATAGGATCGATTTATTGCGTATATTTATTTTGTATAGGTATATCAAAAGTATGTCCAAAATATTTAAGTCGTATGCTATAAGATGTAAGCTTGCTAAATTTTTTTATATAGGATACAAGGGGAGGGAACATAATACCAACTACCCATGAAAAACATAGCATTTTTCTATACAATACGAAACACACGGCCTACCGCGGCGGGTGCGCCAAGGCTACCGCCATAGCCGTCCTGTTGGCGTCGGTCATCGCCATGTCGGCGATCCTGGCGATGCCGGGGGAGTCGGCGGCCGCCCCGGTCGACGTGTATGTGGACACGGTGCAGGAGCTGTCGGACGCCATGGCCAACGCGTCCGGCGACACGGGCATATTCCTCACGGCGGGATTCGCCGCCGACCTGGAGACGAACGGGGCCATGCAGATAACGCTCCCAGCCACTCATGATCACGACATCACCTTGTATTCCGCTGCGACGCTGACAGCTATGACGGGCGGGCGGCACTTCGACATCGTCAACAACGGCACGGGCACGATAAGGTTCGACGGCGTGAGGCTCGCGAACGACTCCAAGATGCCGAGCACGGGCGGCATGCAGCTGCAGGGCGGGGGGTACGAGTTCGATGGATGCACATTCACGGACCTGACGAGGGCGGCCGTCGCCTTCAGCGGCAGCGCGAACGACGCAGTGTTCACAAACTGCACTTTCAAGGACAACCTCAGCCGGGCGGCCTTACTGGCCGGCGGGATCGCGGCCGACAAGGCGGAGTACCGTTTCGAGGACTGCCTCTTCCAAGACAACAGGGCGACCAACGCGGGGGGAGGCGCCATCTACATCTGGGGCTCCCACTTCGACATCGGCATCGACGGCTGCGTGTTCTCCGGGAACAGGGCCGTCGGGACGGGGACGGGATCCGGCAGCAACAACACCGTGGACGGCGGCGCGATCTACGTCAGCGCAGACTACGGGGCGGGAGGCTCCCTGACGATCTCCGACACGTACTTCGAGGAGAACTTCGCCCAGGACGACGGCGGGGCGGTGTGCGTAATAGGGAGCAAGACGTGGACGAGCGTCAGCAGCAGCATTGTGAACTGCACGTTCTACGGCAACACCGTCGCCGGCGCGCACTACGGCATGAGCGCGCCCCTCATAGGCTACCTCTGGTGCACGGACGGCTCCGGCGGGGCGGTGAACTATTTCGGCATGACGGAGTCCGAGGTCACCCACTGCACGTTCTACAAGAACGGCGTCACCAACGCGATCCCCAGCGGAGCGGGCGGGACCAACCTCGGAAGCGTCGGCGGAGGCGGAGCGATAGCCGTCGACACGGACGCGCCGTCGGCGACGATCGACAGCCTCCCGCCGATGCCGAGGCTCTCCAACAACATATTCGTCGGGAACTACGTCGCCAACCCCATGAGCCAGTCGATGATCGACTTCATCGGCCTGTTCGGCGGCATAAAGGAGCGCTCGAGGACTGGGAACGTGTTCGTGCTCCCCGCCTGCGACGCGGACTCCCAGGGCCTGCTGTGGGGCATGGACCCGCGCATGTTCGAGAACAACGGCAACATCGGCTACGACAACGGCAACTACGACACCACAGGGGCCCCGAAGCCCAACTCTTACACCGACAACGGCATAAGCCCGTCGGAGGGCATTCTCGTGGCGAACGTCTTCGCCGACTATGTCGGCACGGCGTACAGGGGCGACCCCAACACTGCCATACCCAGAGAGTACGGGGAACCCGTGGGGGCGCCCGGCGGCGACGTATACAAGAAGTGCTTCGTCGTGAGCCCCACCTCCAACGAGCTCTACCGCGACGGGTCCGTCCCGTACGTGGCCGAGGTCCCCTACGACGTGCTGGGGAACAAGCGCGACGTGTTCCCCAACGCCGGCGCGGTCGAGATATTCTGGACGATGTTCGACCCTGGCGCGGGGGCGGACTGGACGGCCTCCGTGCCGGCAGAGGTGGAGAACCCGGACGACCCCGGCATGCCCTACCCGGTCGTCCAGAGCCTGAACTTCGGCGTCAACAACAGCTACTATGTTACGACGTCCGTGGGGGTGCCGGACGCCCCGTCCGGCTACCTGAGCGCCATGCCGCGCTCGGCGATAGAGCATCCCGACCCCGGCTACGGGTTCATGGGGTGGCGCAGCAGCGTCCCCGACCTGGGCTGGGCGGGCTACGCCGAATGGGCGGCCGCCAACGGCCACACGGAGCCCACCGTGGCGGACTTCCTATCAGGCCACCCTGTGGGCGACCTGCCGGAGGGGGCGTTCCCGCTCTACCAGCCCGGGGAGGCGTTCCTGTCGACGAAGCAGACCCTGACCGCAGTGTGGGCGCTGGGCCTCTACCGGGTCGACTTCGACCTCAACTATGACGCCACGCCCAACTGGCACGCCTCCTCCGAGCCGGGAAGGGAGGCGCCGAGGCTGGACATACCGGCCGGAAGCGCCATCCTCGCGCCCACCGAGCCCCTGCGAGCCGACTATGCGTTCGGGGGCTGGCATGTCGACGCCGGATGCTCCCAGGAATGGGACTTCCTCTCAGATGTCGTCATGGAGGACGCCGTGCTTTATGCCAAGTGGGACGTCCTGATGTTCAGCGTCGCCTACCACGGCGACGGCGCCGACGGGGGCAGCGCCCCGGTCGATGCGGGCAGCCCGTACCCGATATGGTCTCAGGTGACCGTGTTGGGGAAGGGGACCCTGAAGAGGACGGGATTCACGTTCGATGGGTGGAGCGTAGTCCGAGGCGACCCCTCCCCCATGTTCGTCCAAGGCGAAGCGTTCGCCATCAGCGGCGACATCGACCTGTACCCCGTCTGGAGCCCTGTCCCAGGAGGCGGCCAGGCGGCGCTCTTCTATATCCATTCGAGCGCGGACGACGGGTCGCGCATAGACCCCCTCGGCGCGGTGGGGGTCAGAGGAGGGGGGAGTGCGACGTTCACCTTCCACGCCCTGCCCGGGCACCACATCGCGTCTGTGCTGATCGACGGGGAGGACCGCCCCGGGCTCATCGGCGCGGGGTCATACTCCTTCAGCAACGTTGCGAGGGACCACAGCATCTCCATCATCTCCGCTCCCGACGGCGAGGCCGTCCCCCCGGGTGCCGCCGATGGGGGGACATGGTCCCCTTTGAACCTGATATGCGCTGTTGTCGCGCTGTTCGGGGGCGTGATCGGGGTCGTTGCGGGCAGGGCCGCGACCGTTGAAAGGGAGGGGTCGCAGCGGCACAGGCGCACGGCTGCGCTCAGGCTCTCGGCACTCGCCATCGGGGTCGCGTCGATCATCGTGTTCATGCTCACTGAGGACTGGACCCTGCCGGCCGCAGCGACCGACTCATGGACGCCCCTGATGCTCGCCATGCTCGCGGCGACGGTAGCGACGATGTCCGCAGGACTCCGGCGCGGCGGGGCGGGAGGGGAGTGAGGGGGATCGGGCAGGCTCCCCTGACAACCGCCCGCCGCCCCCAGCGGGCCGTTTTTTATTTTGGGCCGGTGTAACCCGCAGGACGGCAGGCAACGATTGAAATGGAAGGGGCGCGGATGTTGGTGCGCCAACAAGAGGCTGCCGAATTCACACTGCACGTATCACACTTTCGGCCACTTTCAGCCACCCCCTGGTTAAGCTTATGAACCATCTGTGGCATGGAGCATCTGCCGTTAGGATGGGAAGCCCCGGGTTCGGGGTTTCGCCTAACCGCGAACCCGGGACCGCCTGGCAGGAGGTGATATCATAGCCAAGAACCAGAACGGCTCCACAATCCGCATCGTGATCAAGGACATGGTCATAACGATCAAGTCCTGATCCGATGCAGGCTTCGTCTGATCCACGTCACGGATCCGTCCCCTCCGAGGAGGGGACGTTAAACCCTCTGCTTGGAGAAGTGATTGCCATGCGCCCTTATAAACCCTCCCACGGCGTCCTTTTTGCCCCCACCGCGCTCCACTTTCGGGCACTTTCAGTCACCCCCCAGTTAAGCTTATGAACCATCTGTGGCATGGAACGTCTGCAGTTAGGATGGGAAGCCCCGGGTTCGGGGTTTCGCCTAACCGCGAACCCGGGACCATCTGGTAGGAGGTGTTATACATACCAGCTAATCAGAGCGGCCCTGTCGTCCGCATCGTGGTCGGAGGGATGGTGATAACCATCAGACCTTGATCCTGTGCGGTCGCGTTTGATCCGCGTTAAGGATCCGTCCCCTCCTCAGAGTGGACGTTAAACACCTGCCACCAAGCGTCAATCACATTTCCCCCTTATAAACCCTCCCTGCGGCTCCCTCCCTGTTCCGACTGCAAGGTATTTATTGTTTGCAGGTCTAATCGGGCATCGTTGAAATGACCCCAATCAGAGACTCCGGGAACATCTGCAAGGAAGACGGGACCGTAACGGTGAAAGGGTGGGTCCAAGACACGAGGAACCTCGGCGGCATATCCTTCATCACCCTCAGGGACAGGCACGGCGTCCTGCAGATAACGATGCCTAAGAAGAAAATCGACCCTGCGCTATTCGAGTCGCTCACAAAGCTGCCCAGGGAGTCCGTCGTCGCCGTGACGGGGGAGGTCAAGGCTAGCGACCAGGCGGCATTGGGGGTGGAGCTGATCCCCACGTCGTTCGAGCTGTACAGCGAGGCCGCCGCGCCCCTCCCGATGGGGGTGGTGGACAAGGTCAACGTCGAGATGGACACCCGCCTCAACAACAGGTTCATGGACCTCAGGAGGCCGGAGGCGAGGGCGGTGTTCGAGATAAGGTCGCTGGTGGCCGAGCTGATATCCGAGGCGATGAGGATGAACGGGTTCGTGGGCGTGAGCACCCCGAAGATAGTGGCATCGGGGGCGGAGGGCGGCGCGACGCTGTTCGGCGTGGACTATTTCGGGAAGCAGGCGTACCTGGCGCAGAGCCCCCAGCTATACAAGCAGATGATGATGTCCACCGGCCTCGACAGGGTGTTCGAGATAGGGCCCTCTTTCAGGGCCGAGCACTCGAACACGAACAGGCACGTCACCGAGTTCTCCTCCTTCGACGGGGAGATGGCGTGGATCGAGGGGGAGGAGGACGTGATGGCGATGGTCGAGGAGGCCGTCGACTACGTGCTCGTGCAGCTGAGGGAGAGGGGCAAGAGGCATCTCGACATCCTTGGGAAGGACATAGCCGTCCCGAAGAGGCCGTACCCCGTCCTGACGTACACAGAATGCCTCGAGGTCGTCGTCGGCCTCGGCCTGCCGCTGAAGGACGGGGACGACCTCGGCACCGAGGGTGAGAGGCTCATCGGCGACATCATGGCCGAGAAAGGCAACGACCTGTACTTCATCGTGGAGTACCCCGAGGAGGCGAAGCCGTTCTACATCATGGAGAAGGAGGGCACGGGGCTGTCGTTCTCCTTCGACCTCGACTACAAGGGCCAGGAGATATCGTCCGGCGGCCAGAGGGAGCACAGGTACCCCAAGCTCATAGAGAGGATGGAAAAGAAAGGGCTCGACCCGGAGGATTTCGCGTCGTACCTGGACGCTTTCAGGTACGGCATGCCCCCGCACGGGGGGTGGGGGATGGGCGTGGACCGCCTGGTGTCGAAGATACTGGACCTCCCCAACGTGAGGGAGGCCATACTGTTCCCGAGGGACACGTCCCGGCTCGCGCCGTGACCCACTTTCGGTCACTTTCGGGCACCCCCCCTGTTCCCTTTTAATAGTCAGCCGCGAATCAATGCATCGATAACATGGCCGCCGCAGGAGACATATACGAAAGGGAGCTGAAAGGGCTCCTCAGCGGGGACCCCAAGGCGATAGCGAAGATGGCCAAGACTTGCAGCGAGCACGAGAGGGCGTGCTACGGCCTCGTGCTGGAGGACCCCTTCCTCGTCACGAGGGCGGCGGGGTCCTTCGGCGTGGACCTGGTCGCCATGAGGTGGGACTTCTCGTTCCCCATCGAGGTCAAGAGCTCGGCGGAGGAGACCATGCACTTCAGCAGGAACCCGAGGCTCACCGAGCAGGCCGCCAACATGAAGGAGGCGTGCCGCGCGTCAGGCCTGCTCCCCGTCTACGCGTTCAGGCTCAAGGGCGCGAGGGGCGACCCCTGGAGGGTGTTCACCATCCCCACCCGCTGCGAGCTGAGGGGGAAGAACGAGTCCATGCGGAGGGCGATCCCCGAGCTGGAGGTCACCGGCAACGGGAACTACGTGATGAGGTGGGGGGACGGCATGAAGCTCTGCGACCTGATATCGTCCATGTCGGACGGCCGGCGGGAGGCCCCCATGGCGGAGCCGCCGGGCGCGGCCGCCCCGGACGAGATATACGAGGAGTAAGGGCCGTCAGCACTCATAGGGATCATCACGGATCAGCCTGGTTCTCTCTTCATCCGGCCGCCCGTCCATTGCGCAGGGGGTTGATAAACCGTTCGCAGCGGGGTTCGCCCGTGCGTACAGTATAAATCCTTCTGCGGATATGGGTGGATTATGTGGAAACAGGTCAAGGAGAGCTTTTGGAAAGAGAACCGCGAGTCGAAGGTCGAGGGGGTCATGGACGCTGTGCAGGACATAATCGACCTCGTCAGGTTCGAGGGCGACAAGGCGCTGGCGGACCTCACGCTTAAGTTCGACAAGGTCTCCGTGGGGGAGATGGAGGTGTCGAGGGACGAGATCGAGGACGCCTACGAGAGCGTCGACCCGCTCCTGCTGGACGAGATCGAGAACGCCGCCGGCTACATACAGAGGTTCCACGAGCTCCAGGTCCCTGAGGACCTGTGGCTGAGGGAGGTCGAGCCGGGGATAACGCTCGGCGTCAAAAGCACCCCCCTGGAGAGGGTCGGGTGCTACGTCCCCGGCGGGAGGGCGTCGTACCCCTCCACCGCCCTCATGTGCGTCATAGCCGCGAAGGTCGCCGGCGTGGAGGAGGTCGTGTGCTGCACCCCGCCCCCGGTCAGCCCCCTGACGCTGGTGGCAATGGACATAGCCGGCGCCGACGAGATATACAAGGTGGGCGGGGCGCAGGCCATCGCCGCGATGGCCCTGGGGACGGAGTCCATAGAGCCCGTGCAGAAGGTGGTGGGGCCCGGCAACGTCTACGTCACGGCTGCGAAGATGATGCTCAGGAACAAGGTCGAGATAGACTTCCCCGCCGGGCCCAGCGAGATAGGGGTCCTCGCCGACGGGTCGGCCGATGCGGAGTTCATCGCCGCCGACCTCGTCGCCCAGGCCGAGCACGACCCCTCCTCAGCGTGCCTTCTGGTCACTACCGACCCCGGGCTCCCCGGCGAGGTCTGGTCGCACATGGAGGCGATGATAGGGGGCGCCCCGAGGAAGGAGACGATCCTAGCCGCGCTGGAGAACTCCGGGTACATCGTCGAAGAGGACATGGAGCTCGCCGTGGAGGTTATGAACGGCATAGCGCCGGAGCACCTGTCGATCCAGGCGGCGGATCCGCTGGGCGTTCTGTCGAGGGTCACGAACGCCGGCTCCATATTCGTCGGGCCGTTCACCCCTGTGGCGGCCGGCGACTACGCCTCGGGCACTAACCACGTCCTCCCCACCGCGGGCCACTCGGCCACCATGTCCGGGCTGGGCGTGGCGCACTTCAGGAAGACGTCCACTGTCCAGATGATATCGAGGGAGGGCCTCGAGGCGCTCGCCCCCACTATAATCGCGATATCCGAGGCGGAGGGGCTCCACGCCCACGCCGGCTCGGTCAGGGTGAGGGGAAGGAAAGAGGAATGACCCCCCCAGACGAGATCGACCTGTTCGACCACAGCCTCTACATAAACAGGGAGCTGTCCTGGCTGGAGTTCAACCGGAGGTGCCTCGCCGAGGCCAACGACACCAGCGTCCCGCTCCTCGAGAGGGTGAAGTTCCTCGCCATAGCGTACGGGAACATGGACGAGTTCTTCATGATAAGGGTGCCCGGGCTGCTCCAGAAGGAGGAGAGCAGCAGCCTCATCGCCATAGGGCCGGACGTCTACCCCGACACGAAGGCGCTGATGTCCGAGATAAACGTGTCCGTCGGCAACCTGGTGGACGGCTACGAGGCCTGCTGGGGCCGCCTCAGGAAGGAGCTGCACGACGGCGGCATACGCATACACGACAAAGGGTCCCTCTCCGACGCCCAGAGGGCGTGGGTCGGCGAGTACTACAGGGAGAGGGTCCACCCCCTGCTCACCCCCCTGGCCCTGGACATATCCCATCCCTTCCCGTTCATATCGAGCAACTCCCTCAACATCGCCGTCAGGATCAGCAACAAGGGGGAGAACGTGTACGCCAGGGTGAAGGTGCCGCTGAGCATACTGCCGAGGTTCGTGAGGATACCGTCGGAGTCCCCCGGCATGGACTTCGTCCAGCTGGAGGACATCGTGGAGTCGGAGATCGGCCGCCTGTTCCCCGGCATGAACGTCACCGGGGCGTACATATTCAGGGTCACGAGGAACGCCGACGTCCAGGTGACTATCGACGAGGCCTGCGATCTGATGTCGGCCGTGGAGACGTCCATCGACTCGAGGGACGTGGGGTTCCCGGTCAGGATGATGGTGGAGGAGGGGATGCCCGGCGAGATGATGTCCCTCTTCGGGAGGAACCTGAAGCTGAGGGACAACCAGATCCACACGGCCACGCTGGGGGGGATGCTCCTGACGGACCTGTGGCAGATAGCGTCGCTGGACGTGCCGGAGCTCAGGGACAGGCCCTTCGCCCCCCATGTCCCCCCCGAGTTTGGGGAGGACAGGTGCATCTTCGACACGATAAAGGGGAGGGACTGGATAATATTCCACCCCTACGAGCCCTTCGACGTCATCGTCCGCTTCCTGAACGAGGCGTCCGAGGACCCCAGCGTCCAGAGCATCAAGATATGCCTGTACAGGATCGGCAAGGACCGCTCGATAATAAACGCGCTGAGGAGGGCCAGGGAGAGGGGCAAGACCGTCTCGGTCCTGATGGAGCTGCGCGCGAAGTTCGACGAGTCCAACAACATCTACCTGGCGAGGGAGCTGGAGAAGATCGGGGTCCACGTGGTCTACGGCCCGGTGGAGCTGAAGGTGCACGCCAAGCTCCTGCAGGTGGTCAGGCTGGAGAACGACAGGCTGGTCAGGTACACGCACATGAGCTCCGGCAACTACAACGCCAGCACCACGAAGCAGTACAGCGACATCTCCTTCCTAACGGCGGACAAGGAGATCGGGGACGACGTCGGGGAGCTGTTCAACGCGCTCACCGGCGTGTTCGGCCCCCGGGAATACAAGCGCCTCCTGGTCGCGCCGACCACGCTGAAGAAGACCCTCATCGGTAACATAAGGAGGGAGGCGGAGAACCAGTCCGCCGGGCGGAAGGCGTACATAGCGATGAAGTCCAACGGCCTCGTCGACTCGGACATAATCGCCGAGCTCTACAAGGCGTCCATGGCCGGCGTCAAGGTGGACCTCAACATCCGCGGCCTTTGCTGCCTCAGGCCGGGCCTGGAGGGGGTCTCGGAGAACATCAGGGTCATAAGCATCGTCGACAGGTACCTGGAGCACTCCAGGATATACTACTTCGAGAACGGCGGCGACCCCGTGATGTACATGGGCTCCTCGGACATGATGCCACGCAACCTGATCGCGAGGGTGGAGGTGCTGTTCCCGGTCAGGGACAAGGGGATGCTCCGGCTCATAAAGAAGAACATACTGGACGTCCATCTCAGGGACAGCCTCAAGGCCAAGGCGCTGACCCCCGACGGGAGGTACGTCCCGGTGAAGGGCAAGGGGCGGAGGTTCCGCTCGCAGGCGTGGTTCATAGAGAACAGGGGGAGATGGCACGGCTGACGGCTCGGAGGTTGTGAGCTTCATAGACATCGGGACCAACTCGATCCACATACTGGTGGCGCGGTTCTTCGGCGGCGCGATGGGCACCCCCATATACCAGGACAAGGAGACGGTGAGGCTGGGGCAGCACCTCTTCAGGCACGGCTTCATAGACGAGGAGACGATCGGCAGGGCGCGCATCGTGATGTCGAACTTCGTCAGGCTGTCCAGGGACCTCGGCGCGGAGAGGGTGGTGGCCTACGCCACCTGCGCCGCCAGGGAGGCCTCGAACAGGAAGGAGCTCATGGACGCGGTGAGGGCCGAGGGCGTGGACGTGAGGGTCATCTCCGGGCTGGAGGAGGCGAGGCTCATAAGGCTGGGGGTGTTCGGCCCCGGCGGCCCGCCGTTCAGGGCGCTGGAGATAGACATAGGCGGGGGCAGCACGGAGATAGCCCTCTGCGAGGGCGGGGAGGACCTGTTCCTCGACAGCCTGAGCCTGGGCTCGGTGAGGCTGGCCTACGGCGGCGG
>WRNL01000036.1 GCA_009776625.1 Methanomassiliicoccaceae archaeon
CCGCCCCAACCGCGAACTCGTCGTCGGGCTCGGCGGGGACCCTCACGGAGTACGTCCTCTGCCCGTCGTTCACGGAGACTTTCACGCTGAGGACGTCGTACTGCTTGACCCAGAGCGCCTTGATCCCGTCCGCTTTGGACCTCCTCCCCGTCCTGCCGTCCTTCCTCTCGATGTGGGTGACGCACGCCATCCTGCCGTCGTCGAGGCGGAACTCGTCCCCGACCGTCAGGACATCGTCCGACTCGATCTCGGTCTCGGTGGTCGCCGTCGCGTCGCCGTCGCTGAAGAGGACCTTCACCTTGAGGATCTCCGGCAGCCTCACCGTGTCCGAGAACACCCTCCCGCACTCGGAGCACCTGAACGTCCCGGTGACGTTGTCCTTCCCCGCCCTCCCTTTCAGCACCTCGTGCTCCGTGACGTCGTCGCAGTCCGGGCATTCCGTGTACAGGCGTTCCGGCATCTCTCTTTTAACCATCGTGTCACCTCTCGACCAGGAACGGGGGGTCGTGCCCCGGTATGACCACATCGGCGTACCTGGTTATCAGCTTTAAGCTTTCCAGTGCGGCCTCCGCGTCGATGTTTATGGCGGGGGGCGTCATCCTCTCGTAGTTCCCATGCTTCGGCAGCGCGTCGCCAGCGACAGCGTACCTCACGTCGGCCTCGACGAACACGCTTATCGACCCTTTGGTGTGCCCAGGGGTGTGGACGACCCTCACCCCCGGCGCCAGCTCCTTCCCAGGCTCTGCCGGCCCGGCGCCGTCGATGCGGCCGTGCTCGTCGGGGTGCATCAGTATCTCCGCGCCCTCGAACATGTCGTTGTTCCCCGTGTGATCGTAATGGGAGTGGGTGAGCACCACCGTGTCGACGTCCTTCGGGAACACCCCTATCTGTTTGAAGGACATCTTTATCGCAGGCCTCATGTAGGCCGTGCTGGTGTCCACCACTATCGTCCTCTCGCCCGCCCTTATGAGGACGGAGGAGGAGTGCGCGTCGAACACCCTTCCCTCCGGGTCCCTCTGGAAGCTCCCGATCGCCAGCACGTCCAGTTTAATCATGCCCCCGCATCGCGCCGCACATAGAACAATGTTGCCACGCCCCCTGCGCCGAAACGGCTGGAACGGGCACGTGCCACATATTAAATCCCACGTGCACGCTCTAGCATATGTGTTCGATGCGGTCAAGTCAACGGTGTCCGATATAAGGGACATGAGGGTAAGGGGGGCGGGCAGGATAGCCCGTGCCGGAGCGTCGGCCCTCGGGGAGTTCGCCCAGGGCTACCCCGGCGGGTCCCTGGAGGACTTCAAGAGGGACCTCGACGCGGCCAAGGGCGCGATACTCGCGTCGAGGCCAACCGCCGTCTCCCTATGGAACGGCGTCCAGGCGTGCGTGAGGGACGTCGGCGGCGCCCAGTCCCTGGAGGAGGCAAAAGGGTCGGTCGCCCGCAACTCGAAGGCGTTCGTCGAGGCGTCGTCCGGCGCGCTCAGGCTCATCGCGGAGTTCGGCGCGAAGAGGATACGGGACGGCGACACGGTGCTGACCCACTGCAACAGCTCCGCCGCCGTCGGGGTGATCAAGGAGGCCCATGCCCAGGGCAAGGACGTGAGGGCGTTCGCCACGGAGTCCCGCCCTTGGAGGCAGGGGCTGCTGACGGTCAGGGAGCTCTCCGACGCCGGCGTGGACGTGACACTGATAATAGACAGCGCCGTGCGCTCGGTCATGAGGAGGATGGACGGCGTGTTCGTCGGCGCGGACACCGTCGCCTCCAACGGCGCGCTGATAAACAAGATAGGGACGTCGCAGCTGGCCCTGGCGGCACACGAGGCGAGGGTGCCGTTCCACGTCTGCACCGAGACGTACAAGTTCTCCCCCATGACGATGTTCGGGGACATGGTCGAGATAGAGGAGAGGGACAGCGGGGAGGTGGCCGGGCCGGAGGAGGTGCCCAGCGGCGTCAGGGTCTACAACCCCGTCTTCGACGCCACGCCCGCGAGGCACATCGACGCGTTGATAACGGAGGTGGGCATAATCTCCCCAGGCTCCGTCTACGACGTGATGGTCAGGCAGCTGGGGAGCGACATATTCAGGACATGAGGCGATTCAATGAGGACGTATTCATACATGCATGTTGGAAAGGAGATAGACAGGGACGCGCACGTGTTCTGCAGGTACCGCGTCACCACGGACCTCCCGATGGAGAAGGCGGCGGAGGCACTCGCCGCCGAGCAGTCCACCGGCACCTGGACGGGCATATCGACGCTGGAGGAGGGCATATTCAGGAGCTACGGGGGGAAGATCACCGCCATAGAGGGGGACATGGTGACCATCGCGTTCCCGGAGGAGGACTTCTCCATAGAGAACGGCGGGGTCCCGCAGATACTGAGCATCATAGCGGGGAACCTCTTCGGCCTGGACGCGCTGCACAAGATACGGCTCGAGGACGTGGAGTTCCCCCCCGGCATACTAAAGAAGTACAAGGGCCCGAACTTCGGCGCGGACGGCCTGAGGAAGATACTCCGCCGCCCAGAGAAACCGCTGGTCGGCACGATAGTAAAGCCGAAGATAGGGCTGTCGCCGAAGGACACCGCCAGGTACGTCTACGAGGCCGGCGCGGGGGGGCTGACCAACAGCAAGGACGACGAGACCCTCGTCGACCAGAGGTTCTGCCCCATCGAGGACAGGACCAAGGCCATCGCGGAGTCTCTGGACAGGCTCAAGGAGGAGGGGCACAGCATGGTCCATGCCATAAACGTCAGCACGAACGGGGAGAGGATATCCGAGCTCGCGGAGGACGCCCAGTCCTGGGGAGCGAGCCAGATCATGGTGGACGTGCTCACCTGCGGCTTCGCCGCCGTCCAGGCACTGGCCGAGAACCCCCGGATAAAGGTGCCGATACACGTGCACCGCACCATGCACGGCGCCTTCACGAAGGACCCCCTGCATGGAATATCCATGCTCCCGATAACGAAGATCGTCAGGATGTGCGGCGGGGACGCTCTGCACGTGGGGACCCTCGGGGCCGGGAAGATGACCGGCACGGCGGAGGGGGACAGGGACAGCTTGGATGCATGCCTGGCGGAGGACGGCAGGTACAAAACGGTGATGCCCGTCTGCTCCGGCGGGGTATATCCGGGCATGATAGCGCCTATGGTCAAAGAGTCCGGGTTCAACGTGCAGATACAGGCGGGAGGGGGCGTGGCCGGGCACCCTGGAGGGGTGAGGAAGGGCGCAATGGGGATGTGCCAGGCTATAGACGCCGTGTTCGAGGGCATCGATGCCGCCGAATACGCCAAGGGGCATCCCGAGCTCAAGGCGGCCCTTGACACGTGGGGGATCAGATGAACATCAAGGTCAGGTTCCTGAACATAAGCGCGGAGCCTACCGCCCTTATGAACGCTGAGGACGCCCAGAAGATAGGCGCGAAGGACAACGACAGGGTCAGGATAGACGGGAAGAGGTCCGCGATAGCCCTGCTCAACGTGTCCGAGATAGTGGGGCCGGGGGAGGTGGTGCTCTCAGTCTGCCTGAAGGGCATGACAGGCGCCTCCGACGGCGACGAGCTGGGCATATCGTACGCCAGCAGCCCCGAGTCCGTGAGGAGCATCAGGAGGAAGATGGACGGCGAGAGGCTCTCCAAGGAGGAGATACGGGCGATCGTCATGGACATCCTCGAGAACAGGCTCTCAAAGATAGAGATATCCGCATGGCTGACCGCGCTGTACATCAACGGCATGGACATAGAGGAGATAGCGGACTTCACCGAGGCGATGGTCGACACCGGCGACCGTGTGGAGTTCTCCCGCTCCCCGGTGTACGACTTCCACAGCATGGGAGGGGTCCCCGGCAACAAGGTGACGCCCATCGTCGTGGCGATCGCCGCGGCAGCAGGGCTGATGCTCCCGAAGACGTCGTCCAGGGCGATAAGCAGCGCCTGCGGGACGTCCGACTTCGTGGAGACGTTCTGCGACGTCGAGATGGACGCGGAGACGCTGAGGCGCATATCAGAGGAGGTCGGCGGCGTCCTCGCATGGGGCGGCGCCATGAACCTGGCGCCGGTGGACGACCTTGTGATAAAGGTGGAGCACCCCCTCGGCATCAACCCCCGCGCCCAGATGCTCGCCTCCATCCTCAGCAAGAAGCTGGCGATAGGCGCCACGCACCTCGTGGTGGACATACCCACGGGCGCCGGGACCAAGGTGCCCACGATAGAGGTCGCGAAGGCCTACGCCAGGGACTTCATGGACCTGGGGGAGAAGCTGAACATCCACGTCGAGTGCGCCATAACCTACGCCGACCAGCCGGTCGGCAGCGCCATAGGCCCGAAGCTCGAGGCGAGGGAGTGCATACGTATACTCGAGGGGTGCAAGCACCCCGCCAGCGTGATCGAGAAGGCGTGCGACATCGCGGGGATGATCCTGGAGATGGGGGGCATGGTCAACGGCGGCGAGAGGGCGAGGGAGATCCTGGACTCCGGCGCGGCCATGAAGAAGTTCAGGGAGATGGTGGCGGCGCAGAAGGGCGACTACGACATCAAGGCGGACGACATCGTTCCAGGGGAGTTCGTGGCGGAGGTGGCGTCCGTCAACTCGGGGTACGTCCACTCCATATCCAACAAGGACCTGGTGTCCATAGCGAAGGCCGCCGGCGCCCCGTCCGACAAGGGCGCGGGGATACTGCTGTTCAAGAAGAAAGGGCAGAGGGTGGAGAAGGGCGAGGTCCTCTTCGAGATATACGGCGATAACAAGGCAAAGGTGGAGAGGGCCAAGGAGCTCGCCGCCAAATACAAGCCGTACGACATCGAGGGGATGCTCCTCAAGAGGATAGCGGCCCCGAGGACGCGGTGAGATGCGGGCGTTCTGCGTGACGGTCGACCTGGACCGGGACGTGAACACGAGGGCGCCCGGCGGCGGCCCGGCGGGGTCCATCGACCGGGGTGCCGGCGACAGGCCGAGGTTCTCCTCGTCGGCCAAGGGGCTGTCCGTGCTGTCCGGCCTGCTCGACGAGATGGCCCTGAAAGCCACGTTCTTCGCCGAGGCGGCCACCCTCCGGAGGGTCGACGCAGGGCTCATATCGGGACATGACGTCGGCATCCACGGCGCGGAGCACGAGGACATCGCCTCGATCGAGGCCGCCGACGGGAAAAGGGCGGTGCTGACGGAGGCTGCCGATGCCGTGAGGGACGCGCTCGGCAGGCCGCCCACCTGTTTCAGGGCGCCGTACATGAGCGCGGACGCGGAGACAATACGCATGCTCCCGGGGATGGGGATAACCATAGACTCCTCCCGTTACACGGCGATGTCCCCCTCACTCATGCCGGAGAGGCTGGGATGCGGCGTGTGGGAGATGCCCGTCCCCCAGGGCAGGGACGCGTCCGGGAGGAGGATGACCGCCTACCTCTGGCCGATGCACGAGTCGAAGAGGGAGCCGGAGGACTACATCAGGATGGCATCGGAGATGGAGGAGGGTGTATTCGTGATCGCGACGCACACATGGCATATCGTCGAGTCGAGGGAGAGGGGGGTCATGCCCCCAGAAGAGGCTGGGCGGAACACAGACAACGTGAGGGAGGTCATAGAGGGGATCGAGGGCCTAGGTCTCAGGCCGATGACGCTCACAGAGGTCAGGAAGACGATGGAAGGGTAAGGCGCAGGGGCGGCTATGGTCACTTTCGGTCATTTTCGGCGACCTCCCCCTCATAGGATTATATACCCTGTGCCTCATACAAAACCATGGTCTCCTTCAGGATGGGCGAATTGTTCTCAGGTCCCGGCGGCATAGCCTTAGCGGCAGACATGGCGGCTGGGTCATCTTCTGAGTATGGCAAGGTGGACATAATCCATGCATGGGCGAATGATTTTGACAAGGACACATGCCGCACGTTCGAGAACAACATCAAGATAAAAAAGAAGGATGTTCACTGTGAGGACATCAGGGATCTGAACACATCCATGCTGGGCGAGATAGAGGCGCTGGCATTTGGTTTCCCATGCAACGACTACAGCGTTGTCGGCGAGCAGAAAGGGACACAGGGGGCATATGGCCCACTGTACTCTTACGCTGTGTCAGTATTGAAGTCGCATAAGCCACTATGGTTCCTCGCGGAGAACGTGAGCGGGTTGAGGAACACCAATGATGGGCAGGACTTCAAAATGATACTCAGCGAAATGTACGAGGCGGGATACGATGTGTTCCCCCACCTCTACTGTTTCGAGGAATACGGAGTCCCTCAATCCAGACATAGAATAATAATAATCGGGTTTCGGAAGGATTTGGGGCTGAGATTCAACATACCCAAGCCCTCCTGCCGTGTCAGGACGTGCAGGGATGCGATAGAGGATCCCCCTATATCCGTGGATGCCATGAACAACGAGCGGATTGTGCCGAGCCCCGCTGTCGTAGAGCGCCTGAGGCATATCAGACCAGGGGAGAACGCGTTCACAGCAGACCTCCCCGAGGAGCTGAGGCTGAACGTCAAGGGAGCTAAAATAAGCCAGATATACCGCAGGTTGGACCCTGGCAAGCCGGCGTACACGCTGACGGGTTCAGGGGGAGGGGGCACCCATATGTACCATTGGTCGGAGGACAGGGCGCTCACGAACCGCGAGCGCGCGAGGATCCAGACGTTCCCGGACAGCTATGTATTCCACGGCTCCAGGGAAAGCGTGAGGAGGCAGATAGGGATGGCCGTTCCACCCGAGGGCGTGAAGATAATACTCGAAGCCGTCTTCAAAACATTACAGGGCATCGGATATGAATCCACTGAACCTACGATGCAGCCGTTGCTGCACATGGACGTTGCACCCGTAGAATATGGCCCTGGAGCGGAGGTGCCACCTCTTGAAAGCACTGTCTAATAGGGACTACATGCTTGGAAACACATCCAAGAACGAATTACTTGAAGAGGTACTCATAAACCCGTCAGATTATTGCGATGAGTTGCATATCATATCGGGGTATGCCACGTCATCAATGGCAAAACGCCACCTGGAACAGCTGGATGCGTTGCACAAAGGCACTGGGCGGGGAGTAAAGGTTCACCTCGTGATCGGAATGATACCCAAAGACGGGCTTTCAGCGGTTGAGCATGAAGGTTTCAAAGCAATAAAGTCGTCAAGGCGCGGATTCAATTGCTCATATGTGATGGTGAACAGGCCGGCCACCCATGCGAAAGCATACATCTGGCTGAAGGATGGTATCCCGCAGAAAGCATACGCCGGATCTGCCAACTACTCCCAGAACGCATTCTATGGGGGCCAGGTCGAGATGATGGTTTCAATGGATTCCAGCGAGGCGGAAAGTTTCTTCCAGTCCCTTTCCCGTGATACGGCATACTGCGATATCGATGAAATAGAGGATATGGTAAACATCGTTTCAGAGAGGGAGTTCAAAAAGAGGCTGAGGAACATCGAGGGCGATATAAAAAACAGCTCTAAAGACATGGTCACGCTATCGCTGTTGACTGAAGACGGTAGCATGGGAAAGAGATCCCACCTGAATTGGGGTCAAAGGCCGAACAGGAACCCAAACGAGGCGTATATAGCGATCCCAAGAACCATAGGGAGGAAGGGATTCTTTCCCCCCAAAGGAACGGTATTCACAGTTCTGACAGATGACGCAGAGGCACTCCACTGCGTGACTGCAGGCAACAAGGCGGCTGACATCCCTAAACAGATAGAGACTACAGAGGACAACAGCAAACTCGGCAGGTATTTCCGAAACCGGCTGGGCGTACCATTGGGGAGGTGCGTGCAGATGGAAGACATAGACAGATATGGGCGTAAAGACGTAACGTTCGTGAACCTCGGAGACGGTACATACTATATGGATTTCAGCAAGCCACCTAAACATGAAACTCACATCGAGTCGATGCCATGAACCGATGCTGTTGAGCCCCCCGTAGATGACATGCATAAGGTTCAGATATAGGCGTATTCAACATTCAAAAACCATGTTGGGGGCGATGTAGCAGATGGACGGTCGTTGCCTGGAGGGGGACGCCCCCTCGGTCGATGCCGCTAAAGTAATTAATATAGGGATTATCTTTCAAGGCATGGTGAGATTCTGTCCGAGCTGATATTGGGAAAGACCGTGTCCGAGAGCATATACGCAGAGCTCAGGGAGAGGATAAGCTCCCTCAAGTCCAAAGGCGTCACGCCAGGGCTGGCGGTGGTGCTGGTCGGCGACGACCCAGCGTCAGAGGTCTATGTCAGGATGAAAGGCAAGAAGTGCGAGGAGCTCGGCATGCATTCGGTTACCGTGGCGATGCCGGGTGACGCCACCCAGGCGGACCTCCTCAAGAAGATAGGCGAGCTCAACGGGGACGGGAGCATCCACGGGTTCCTGGTGCAGCTGCCTTTGCCGCCGCACATCGACGAGAAGACGGTCATCAACGCGATCGACCCCAAGAAGGACGTGGACTGCTTCCACCCTGTGAACGTGGGGAAGATGCTCATCGGGGAGCCCGAGTTCCTCCCCGCCACGCCGGCGGGCGTCCAGCAGATGCTGGTCAGATCCGGCGTGGAGACGAAGGGGAAGCACGTGGTGGTGGTGGGCAGGAGCAACATCGTCGGCAAGCCCATGGCGGCGATGATGATGCAGAAGGGCGACGGGGCGGACTCTACCGTGACGGTGGTGCACTCGAGGACGAGGGACCTGCCGTCGGTGACCAGGTTGGCCGACATACTGATAGTGGCCATGGGCAAGGCGAACTTCGTGACCGCCGACATGGTGAAGGAGGGGGCGGTCGTCATAGACGTCGGCACCAACAGGGTGGACGACCCCGGCTCGCCGAAGGGCTCCAAGCTCGTCGGGGACGTGGACTTCGAGGTCGTGAAAGGCAAGGCGTCCGCCATATCCCCCGTGCCAGGGGGGGTCGGCCCGATGACGATATGCATGCTGATGGCCAACGCGGTATCGGCCGCGGAGAGGGCCGCCGGCACAAGGTGATCAAATGATGAGGGAATGCGAGGAGCACGGCTATTTCCGTGACGAGTACTGCCCCGTATGCGGGGAGGAAGGGAAGTTCCTGATGAGCGACTACGAGGTGGACAGGCTGGGCAGGACCATGGCCAGCATACTCAGGCACGGGAAGTACGAGCCTGACATGGACGAGCAGGGCTTCGTGGACATGAGGGACATAGTGTTCGTGGTGAAGGAGAGCAACCCGAAGATGAGGTGGCTGAGGCCGCACCACATAGAGGCGATGGTGGAGACCGACCCCAAGGGGAGGTACCAGCTGTCCGGCGGCGACGTGAGGGCGACCTACGGCCACACGTTCGAGCTGAGCCTGAGGCACCCGGTCGACAACATCCCAGAGGTGCTGTTCTACCCTGCCAAGGAGGAAGGGGACTGCGAGAAGTTCCTCAGCGAGGGGATCTTCCCCTCCGACAGGTCGATGGTGCACCTCTCGCGCTCGTACGCCGATGCGTACAGGGCGGGGAGCGTGAAGGCCCCCGACCCTGTGATCTTCGTGATCGACACGGCCGGGTGCATAGACGCTGGGATAGAGATAGGGAGGGCGGCGAAGACGGTGTTCCTCTGCGACCAGGTCCCGCCGGAGTTCCTGGAGGTCGCCAACCCGGACGACTGGGACGACGACGGCGAAGACGACGGCGACGACGGGGACTGAGCATGGTGCAGGTCCTCCGGCCCGACGAGGTCAGGGAGAAGTACGGCCCGCTGTTCTGCAAGGGGTTCCTCACGATGGTCGACGAGGAGAAGGGGATGGCGCAGATAGTCGAGAGGTGCTCGGCCAAGGGGCCGGGGGAGTGGGACGTCGTGAACCGCAGGAGGTCCGGCGGCGTCATCGAGCGGATAAGGATGGAGGGCCAGACTCTGATAATGGACGCAGTGGTCGGGGAGAGGGAGCTCAAGTTCGGCCCGGTGTCCGAGTACGTGGGGGGCCAGGGGCTGGCATCCCTCAAGATAGAGGGGGACAGGGTCCGGACCACCTGGTACGGCATAGCCGGGGCGACGGTGGGGATAGGCGCCTGCCTGGCGCAGTGCCCCGACGTGATCCAGACGGAGTACCCGGACGACTTCAGGATCGGCGGGGCGCACGTGGCGCACGTGGATATAATCACGCCGAAGACGGTCCGGGTCATAGTCGGCGTGGACGACACCGACACGAAGGAGAGGGGCGCATCCTGGGTCGCGGCGCTCAAGATGGGCAACGGCTGCCCCGTCGGCAGCTTCATCGACCATAAGATAATACAGCTGAACCCGAAGGTCCCTAACAAGACGACGAACTGCTGCTCCACGGCGGTGTCCTTCGCGGTGAGGGAGGAGGACATACCGGCGCTCATAGAGTACTGCATGGACTTCATCAGGAAGGAGTCGTTCTCCGACGGCTCGACGATGACGGTGTTCAAGGGCCTCGGCATCCCCCCTGCGCTGGAGGCGTACGGCATGAGGGCGAAGACCGAGATTCTCACCGAGGAGGACGCGTTCTCGACCGCCGTCGAGAACGGCGTGCAGGTGATAAGCATAACCGGCACGAGGGGCGCGATCGGCGCGGTCGCGGCCATAGGGTGCTTCGACATGGGCGGGATGGCGGCTGGGATACCGGAGGACTTCCGGTGATTCCATGAGGTTCCCCCGGCTGCTCTCGAGGACCGCCTATTCCAGGTACGAGAGGGAGCTGGCGAAGGAGGTGCTCGCGGGCCCCCTCCCCGGCCACATAGCCATAATCATGGACGGCAACCGCAGGTACGCCGCGGAGTTCCTGGAGAACGACAGCAAGGAGGGCCACCGCAAGGGGGAGGAGAAGATCGAGGAGATGCTGTGGTGGTGCCTCGAGCTGAAGATACCCTACATAACGGTGTACGCATTCTCGACGGAGAACTTCAAGAGGGAGAAGGACGAGGTCGACTTCATAATGGAGCTGTCGGAGGCGTCCCTGCGCAGGATGGCCGACGACAAGAGGATCCACGACAACAAGGTGAGGATAAGGGTGTTCGGGGACCGGTCCACCCTGCCGGACAGCGTGAGGGAGGCCATAGCGTACGCGGACGAGAGGACCTCCGCCTATTCGGACTTCAGCTTCAACGTGGCCATGGCCTACGGGAGCAGGCAGGAGATCATCGCCGCCGTCAAGGACATAGCGGCGAAGGTCGCCAAGGGCGAGATGGGCATAGACGACATATCCGAGGAGACGGTCTCGAGCCACCTGTACACGTCGGACATGCCGGACCCCGACCTCATCCTGAGGACGTCCGGGGAGGTCAGGATGTCGAACTTCCTGCTCTGGCAGCTGGCCTACTCGGAGCTGTACTTCGCGGACGTGTACTGGCCGGGCTTCAGGTACATAGACTTCCTGAGGGCGGTAAGGTCGTACCAGCAGCGCATAAGGCGCTACGGCGGGTGACATGGCGCGGACGGACATAGTGTTCCTGCACGCGCCGAGCGTGTACGACTTCAGGAAGAGGCCGATGTTCTACGGGCCGGTGAGCGACGTCATACCGTCGTCGCCGGTCTTCGAGATGTACCCCATCGGGTTCATGACGATATCCGCCCACCTTGAGGCGGCGGGGTTCAGGACGCGGATAGTCAACCTCGCGGCGCTGATGCTGAGGGACGAGGGGTTCGATGCCGAGAGGAGGATCGCGTCACTGGATGCGGACGTGTTCGCGATAGACCTCCACTGGCTCCCCCATGCGCACGGGGCGACGGAGGTGGCGTCGCTCGTGAAGAGGATCCACCCGGACTCCAAGGTGGAGTTCGGGGGGCTCTCCGCATCGTACTTCTGGGAGGAGCTGATCCGGAGGCCGGAGGCGGACCTGGTGATGAGGGGGGACATGACCGAGGGGCCCACGGTGGCGATGATGGAGGCCCTCCAGGAGGGGAGGGACCTGTCCGGGGTGCCGAACCTCGTCTGGAAGGACGGCGGCGGCAGGGTACATGACAACGGGCTCACCCACTGCCCGGACAGCCTCGACGGGGTGGACTTCGACTACGGGGTGGTCATAAAGAACGTCATAAGGCACATGGACCTCAAAGGCTCCCTCCCCTGGCACGGGTGGGACAGGGCGCCCCTGACGTCGGTCTTCTCGGTGAGGGGGTGCTCCATGGGCTGCGCCGAGTGCGGGGGGTCGGGTTTCGCGAACGGGAGGGTCGTGTGCAGGAAGGCGCCGGCGTACAGGTCCCCGGAGAGGCTCGCCGAGGACATGGACATGGTCCAGGGCTACCTCCGGGCGCCGATATTCATTGTTGGGGACCTGAGGCAGCCCGGCCCCGGCTACGCCGAGAGGTTCCTCAGGGAGGCCAAGGACAGGGGCATAAGGAACCATGTCGTGGTGGAGCTATTCGACGGCGCAGGGGGCGACTTCTTCTCCGGGGTGGACAGGGCGTTCGACGGCGGCTGGAGCGTGGAGTTCTCCCCCGGCTCCCACGACGAGGCGGTCAGGCAGGCGACCGGCCGGGGGTACACCAACGAGGCGATAGGGAGGACAGTGTCCTCCGCTTTCGAGAACGGGTGCGGCAGGTTCGACATGTTCTACATGACCGGCCTCCCGTTCCAGACGAGGG
>WRNL01000037.1 GCA_009776625.1 Methanomassiliicoccaceae archaeon
CACCGTGTCCGCTTTCGTGGCCGCGGCGGGCGGCGTCCCTGTGGCGAAGCACGGGAACCGCAGCGTCTCCAGCAAATGCGGCAGCGCGGACGTCCTTGAGGCGCTCGGCGCGGACATCGGCCTCTCCGCCCGGGAGAACGAGGAGGTCCTCAGGCGGACCGGGATGTGCTTCATGCTCGCGCAGCTGTACCATTCGGCGGTGAAGAACGTCACCCCCGTGCGCAAGGAGCTGGGCGTGAGGACCATGTTCAACATAATCGGGACGCTGGCCAACCCGGCCGGGGCGAGCATGCAGCTCCTGGGGGTGTACGACGAGGGGCTCGTGGAGCCGTTGGCGAACGTCCTCCTGAACCTGGGCGTTAAACGCGCCGTCGTGGTGCACGGGCGCGACGGGCTGGACGAGGTCACCCTGACGCACACGACCACCGTCTGCGAGGTCGCGGACGGGCGGCTGAACAGCTACTTCATCACGCCGGAGCAGTTCGGCTTCAGACGGTGCGGGTTGGAGGACCTCGCCGGCGGGTACCCGGAGGAGAACGCCAGGATCGCCCTCGACGTCCTGGGCGGCGCGCCAGGCCCGAAACGCGACACGGTCGCCCTGAACTCTGCCATGTGCCTCCACATGGCGTACGGCGACATGACCCTGCGGCAATGCGTCAGGATGGCGGAGGGCCTCATCGACAGCGGCAGGGCGCTAGACAAGCTGAACGAGTTCGTCAGGGCGACGAACGAGGCGGGGAGGGGATGAGCACGCCCCTGCGGCACATACTGCGGGGGTTGCAGTGATGAGCATCCTGGAGGAGCTGGCGGGGGCCGCGGCGGCGAGAGCGGCATCGGACAAGAGGAGGACGCCCGTGTTCGAGCGTTTCCCCGAGGCCGTCCCCTTCGCCTTCGAGGACGCGCTGAGGTCGGATGGGGTGTCCTTCATCTGTGAGGTGAAGAGGGCGTCGCCCTCCTGCGGGGTCATCGCCCAGGACTTCCCGCACCTGCAGGTGGCAGAGGAGTACGAGGCCGCCGGCGCGTCCTGCATATCCGTCCTGACGGAGCCCAGCCGCTTCCTGGGGAGCGACGAGCACCTGGCCGGGATAAGGGACAGGGTCTCGGTGCCGCTGTTGCGCAAGGACTTCACCGTAGACCCGTACCAGATATACCAGGCGAGGGCGATGGGCGCGGATGCGGTCCTTCTTATATGCGCCATATTGGGGGAGGGGCGGGTCCGCGAGTACCTGGAGACGGCGGACAGCCTGGGCCTCTCCTGCATAGTGGAGGCGCACGACGAGGGGGAGGTGGAGGCCGCCCTGCGCGCCGGGGCGCGGGTCGTGGGGGTGAACAACCGGGACCTGAGGACGTTCCGAGTGGATCTGCGGAACAGCATACGCTTAAGGAGGCTGGTCCCGGAGGAAGTCCTGTTCGTCTCAGAGAGCGGCATCTCCTCCGCAGAGGACGTGAGGCTGCTCGCCGAGAACGGGGTGGACGCCGTGCTCATCGGAGAATCACTGATGAGGCACGCCGACAAAAAAGCGTTCTTGGACGAGTTGAGGGGTGGTTGCCATGGCGAGGATTAAGATCTGCGGGCTGTCGAGGGCGGAGGACGTCGAGTATGCGAACATCTGCATGCCCGACTATGTGGGTTTCGTGTTCGCCCCGAGCAAGCGCCGGGTGAGCGCCGAGCAGGCGGGGGCGCTGAGACGGCTGCTGGCCCCCGGGATCGCGAGCGTGGGCGTGTTCGTCAACGAGGATATCCGCGAAGTCGCTAGGATCTGCGAGGCCGGAACGATCGACATGATCCAGCTCCACGGGGACGAGGGCGCCGGATACATCAGGTCTCTGCGGGGCATGGTCGGCGCCCCTGTGATAAAGGCCGTCCCTGTCGGCGAAGAGCTGGCTTTGCCTGACGCCGACCCCGACTATTTCATGTTCGACGCTCTCTCGGCGGACGTGCGGGGCGGCGGCGGGAGGGCGTTCCGCTGGGATGCGTTGAAAGGGCATCCCGGCGATTACTTCCTGGCAGGGGGCATAGACAACGGGAACGTGGAGGCGGCCGTGAGGATGCTGGACCCGTTCTGCGTGGATGTGAGCAGCGGCGTCGAGACGGACGGCAGGAAGGACCTGGACAAGATGTCGGACATCGTCCGGAGGGTGAGGGGCGTGAGGTGATGGATGAGAGGAAAGGACGGTACGGGGACTACGGCGGCCAATATGTGCCAGAGACTCTTATGAGCGCGTTAAACGAGCTGGAGCACGCATACGATCGCTACAAGTGCGACGAATCGTTCTGCAAGGAGCTGGACTCCCTGCTGGAGGAGTACGCCGGGCGCCCGTCCCGGCTCTACCATGCGAGGAACATGACGGCCGGTCTGGGCGGCGCGAAGGTGTACCTCAAGAGGGAGGACCTGAACCACACCGGCTCCCATAAGATCAACAACGTCCTGGGGCAGGCCCTCCTCGCGAAGAGGATGGGCAAGGCCAGGCTGATAGCGGAAACTGGCGCCGGGCAGCACGGCGTCGCCACCGCCACCGGCGCAGCGCTGCTGGGCATGGAATGCGAGGTCTTCATGGGAGAGGAGGACATGGGGCGCCAGGCGCTGAACGTCTACAGGATGGAGCTGCTCGGCGCGAGAGTGCACAGGGTGACGTCGGGGACCCGTACCCTGAAGGACGCAGTCAACGAGACGCTGCGGGAGTGGGCGTCGAGGGTGGACGACACCCACTATGTCATGGGCTCGGTCATGGGCCCCCACCCGTTCCCGATGATCGTCCGCGACTTCCAGAGCGTCATCGGCCACGAGTCCAGGCGGCAGATCCTGGAGAGGGAGGGGCGCCTCCCGTCCGCTGTGATAGCCTGCGTGGGAGGGGGATCCAACGCCATGGGCATGTTCCGCGGCTTCATCGGCGACGAGGGCGTGAGGCTGATCGGCTGCGAGGCGGCCGGTGAGGGCCTCGACACCTGCCGGCATGCCGCCACCATCGCCAAAGGGGAGGTCGGGGTGTTCCACGGGATGAAGTCCTACTTCTGCCAGAGCGGGTGCGGGCAGATCGCCCCGGTACATTCGATCTCCGCCGGGCTGGACTACCCGGGGATCGGTCCGGAGCATGCGCATCTCTTCGACACAGGGAGGGCGTCCTATGTCAGCGTGACCGACGTGGAGGCGGTGGAGGCGTTCGAGTACCTGTCGGCCACAGAAGGGATCGTCCCTGCGATTGAGTCGGCCCATGCGGTGGCGCATGCGAGGAAGGTCGCAGGGGGCCTCGGCAGGGACGAGAACGTCATCGTCTGTCTTTCCGGGCGCGGCGACAAGGACGTCGCCCACATAGCCAGGTTCAGAGGGGGGTGCCTGCACGAGTGACCTGTCCGAGGCGTTCGGCAGGATGAGGCCCGCGGGCAAAAAGGCGTTCATCGCATACGTGATGGGCGGGGACCCGGACCTGGACATGACGAGGGAGTACATCCTCGCGATGGAGGGGGCAGGGGCGGACATCATAGAGGTCGGCATACCGTTCTCGGACCCCATCGCCGAGGGAGAGGTCATCCAACGTGCCAATGTGCGTGCATTGGCCTCGCGAACGGACATCGACGGGCTCTTCGCCATGGTGCGGTCGCTGAAGGGCGAGGTCAGGGCGCCCATCCTGTTCATGACGTACCTGAACCCCGTTTTCAGATACGGGTACGCCCGTTTCTTCGAAGGGTGCGAGCAGTGCGGGGTCTGCGGGGTCATCGTGCCGGACATGCCCTTCGAGGAGCAGGGCGAGCTGCTCCCCTTCGCCGAGGAGCATCATGTGGACGTCATAACGCTCATCGCGCCCACGTCCCGCGCCCGCATCGGCAGGGCGGCCGAGGGCGCTGTGGGGTTCATCTACCTGGTATCTTCCATGGGGACTACGGGTGCACGGGACAGCATACGCACCGACATAGGTGGGATCGTGTCCGAGATCAGGCGGCACACCGACATCCCCGTGGCTGTCGGGTTCGGCATACACAACCCCAGCCAGGCGGCGTCGCTGTCCGAGCTTGCGGACGGCGTCATCGTCGGCAGCGCGATAGTGAAGCTGGTCGAAGAGCACGGACGGGATGCGGGCGGCGCCATCGCGGAGTACATAAGGGAAATGAAAAAGGCTATGGAATGAGGTTTAAGGCGTTTTCAGACAGGTCAGAACTGGTCGTCGTACATGCCGGCCTTGACGTCCTTCTGAAAGACCTTCGGCTCCTTCCCGTCGATGGTCACCCCGAGAGAGACGCAGTTGCCGGCGACCTCCAGGACGCGGGCCTTGAGCGTCGCCCCGAGGAGGCTGTCCTCCTTCATGGTGGCTATCTTCTTCGCCTGCTCGACGGACATGTCCGCCACCTTGGTGGTCCTGGTGTTGCTGGACCCGCTCGCCAGCCCCATCTCCGACTTCACGAGCGCGGACATCGGCGGCGTGCCGATCTTTATGTCGAACGTCTTGTCGTCGTTCACCACCACCTTCACGGGGACCTTCATCCCTTCGAAAGCGTTCGTCTTCTCGTTTATCTTGGCGATGACCTGGGCGGTGTTCACACCTGTCGGGCCGAGCGCCGGGCCGAGCGGGGGGCCGGCCGTGGCCTTGCCCCCGTCTATCAATGCCTCAACTGTGGTTGCCATTGCTTATTTCTCCTTTTCTACAACTCTGACGCTGTCCCCTTTCACGGTGACGGGGATCGGCACCATGGCCTCTATGAGCTCCACGGTTATCTCTTCCTTGCTCTGGTCGATCTGCTGGACCCTGGCTATCTCGCCCTTGAACGGGCCGTTGATGAGCTCGACCAGGTCCCCCTCCACGATCCCTATGACCGCGGAGACGGGGACGAGGTAGTGGCTTATCTCCTCTATGTCCGTCTCGCCGCCGACGAACGACCGGGCCTTCTTTATGTCCCGGGTCTTCTCCCTCAGGCGGTCCGTGTTCATCCCCTCGACGAACACGTAACCCCTCAGCCCGGGGGGGCTGAATATCGCATAGATGTCCTTCTCCCCCAGCTGGGCCTTGGACATCAGGCTGTCGACGACGCTCTTCTCCTGGTCCATCTGCGTCTTGAGGACCATGATGGACTGCCTCGCCACCGCGCCGTACCTGAACACGGACGCCCCCTCCTGGGTCGTGGCGGTTATCCTCACGCTGACCTCGTCGCCGTACCTGGCGCCCTTGGGGCAGATGACCTCCAGCCTGAGCTCCTTTGGCTTGCCGTCCGGGAGGTCGACCTTCTTCTCCAGCACGGAGCGGTAGTTATTCCAGAGCTCGCTCCCGGTCGCGTCATAGAGCGTGACGTTCCAATCCGGGGCGTTGTCCTCGTCCGGGCCCGTGGACACGTCGAACCTCAGGGTGGCCGACGGCGAGCCCGATGACAGGGTGAACCTCCACTCCGCGACCATCCCCGCGCGGACGTCCTTGACGGCATCGTCCCCGGCCGCCGGGGCCCCACCTGTTCCATGGTCAGACTTCATTACCTCGCCCTCTTCAGAAATGGCTGGGGAGGTAGGTCATCACCCACAGTATGGCAAAGCCGACCGCGCCGATTACCACCATGCCGATCGCTGCTATGTAGCAGGTCTTCTTGTACTCCTCGCGGGTCGGCGTGTTGGCCATCTTGAGAATCCTCCCGTATTTGCCCCTCCCCAGATTCTTTATCTTGGACTCGAAGCTGTCCTGGAACTCCTCTGCCTTTGCCTCTACTTTCATTTTTATCGCTCCCGTGACATACCCAGATCCGCGCCTGGATGTGCCTGCATGCTCTTTCGTTACCACTGGAGGAAACAATTGAACGACAACCCATAGAAAAACCCCCATTATAAAGCTTTTGTCAGGCATCGGGCGGCTGCGTGCGGAGCCGCCGCCGCCCTATGCTCGCCTTGCACGTCCAGAGGACGTACGCGAACAGGGCTATAACGACGGCGTTCCTCGCCAGCACCACCAGCGCGACCGCGTCCGCAGCGGGCGTGCCGAACACGAGGTCCAGGGCGAAGCCCGCCTGAGTCAGGGCGATGGCGGCCACGGACAGCACGACGATGCGCATCTTGGGGACATGGCCGATCGACGTCATCAGCATGAAGATGACGAAGGGGATCGCCCAGATGATGTACTGGGGGGACAGCGCCTTGCCTAGCAGGATGAATGTGAGCAGGGACAGAAGGACCGTCCCGCTCAGCAGTATCATCCTGTCGTTCTCGTTGTCCAGCCTGTCCCTCCGCATCCTGGAGAGCAGGTACGCGTAAATCGCGTATATCACGGCGAGCGCCGCGAGCACCGCAGGTATCAGGCACGTCGCGACCGCGTCCGGCCACGGCCCGGCCAGGTACTCGGAGCCGTACCCCGGCAGCGCCGAAACGTCGGTCAGCCCCATCGCCGACGCGAGCTGGACGAAGGACCCCGCCACGGACTCCGTGTGCAGGGGGCGGCCCAGCTGGTACTCGACGAAATGGAACGACGCGTCGGGCGCGAGGAACACGAATGGCAGGGCGATGAGGAGCATGGCGGCGAAGAACACCCACGTGCCTTTCGCCGCATTCTGCCAATCCCTGTTCATCAGGAACGGGACGAGATATATGGGGAAGAGCACGGCGGGATAGACCTTGGTCATCGTCGCCATGGCGAGCAACGCGAAGGCGAGCGCGTACCTCTTGGTGGCCATACAATAGAACGACAGCAGGGTCAGCACCGCAGGGAACATGTCGTACCTGCTGACAGAGAACTCGATCATCAGCAGCATGAGCGCGGTGAACATGAGGAGGGCGCTGCGCTGGCTCTGGTTGTACCTCTTGGCGAGCTTGCCCATCGCGGCGAGGCCCACCATGAAGAACACGCACACCTCCGCCACGAACACTGCGTTGTAGAGGGACGGCGTGTCCGCGACGAGCCTCGGCGCCGCGATGAACAGCAGCGCGAGGGGCGGGTACTCCGTCTCGGGGACGATGCCGCGCACCAGCTCGTCCGCATAGGGGAAGTACGTCCTCATGGCCTCGGTCTCCAGGCCGAAGTGACAGACCACCAGCAGGTACGCGGCCGAAACGGCGACGAACAGCAGCCCGAGAGCCAGCTGGTACCTCCTGACCCCGTTGCCCGCTACACTCATACGTACCGTTAAGCTTTGGAGGTATTAATTAGGCTATGTAGGAACCGGGCGCGGGCGACCGCCCCCCGTGCCTGCCGCAGCCAGGACGGCATGCCCAACACTTATATACACCCTATATGTTGGTTCCTCAAATTCTTGCACAGGTGATATGATATGGAAGAGATTTTGTGCAACGTTGAATTGGTGAAGGACAACAACGACTTCGTGGCTAGGATACAGAGCGACCTCGGCGGGATGAGAGAATACAAGTCATCGAGTTTCGAAGAGGTGCTGGAACAGCTCATGATCGATCTGCAGGAAGAGTTCGAGTCCATCTGAGAGAGGTGGAAGCAATGGCTGACCATATTAAACAAGTGATAGACATCCTAGACAACCTGGCCGAGGACACCTCGGTCCCCCGCAACATCAGGAAAGGCGCGACGGACGCCAAGAGCAGGCTAATGGACACGAAGGACGCGATGGACGTGCGCGCCACTAGCGCCATAATCATACTCGACGACCTCGCGAACGACCCCAACATCCCCCTGCACGGCAGGACCCTCATCTGGAACGTCATAAGCCAGCTCGAGGTCCTGAACGCCCAGGGCTGAGGCCGCCCGACCGCGCTTGGGGATCACGTCCTCATCGCATACCTTTTATCAAGCTCCTCTTCTGTGCCGTAGTGGACGACGCAGTGGCAGGTGGGGCAGACACGCACATCATCCTGCCAGGGTTGTCGATACGGGTCCTTGCGAGCCCCTCCGTGTGGTGCGCCTCGGCGTACGGGTTGCCGTTCCTCTGCAGAAACCCTTCCGTGCCGCATATCTCGCACCTATAGCCTGCGTACTCTTTCACGAGACGGGCGTACAGACTGTTCCCCACCAGTGCCTTTGCGACCTTCGCGCGCTCCTCGGCCGGCCTTCACTCCCACTCTATTGTCGCCGGCGGCTTGTTCGTTATGTCGTACACGACACGGTTGACCTTGTCCTCCATGGAGTCGGTTATCCTCTTCGAGATCGAGTCCAGGACCTCCGGCGGGATCCTCGAGTGGGTCGCGGTCATGCCGTCCTTGGACGATATCGCCCTCACGGCGATGGTCCTCCCGTACGCCCTCTCGTCGCCGTGCACCCCCACCGACCTAGTCGGCAGGAGGATCGCGAAGTACTGCCACGGCAGCTCCATCCTCCCTCCGGCCGCAGCCCCCTTTATCTCGTCCTCTACGATGGCGCACGCCTCCCTGACTATGGCGATGTTCTCGGGGGTCACCTCGTCCAGGCACCTGACGGAGAGCGCGGGGCCGGGGAAAGGCTGCCTCTCGGACGACTTTATGCCGAGCGCCCTGGCGATCCCCCTCACATCCTCCTTGTACAGCTCCACCAGGGGCTCTACGACCTTCATGCCCATCTCCTCGGGGAGGCCGCCCACGTTGTGGTGGGACTTCACCAGGCCCTTGCCGTCCTTGCCTGACTCCAGCACGTCGGGCGCGATCGTCCCTTGGACGAGGTACTCCGCGCCGAACTTCTTCGCCTCCCTCTCGAACACCTCGATGAACAGCCGGCCTATGGCCTTCCTCTTCGCCTCGGGGTCCCTGACGCCGCGCAGGGCGGCGAAGAACTCCTCTGACGCGTCGATCACCTTGTAGTTCATCCTCATCCCCTCGAGCATGGCCCTGACCTCCTCGGTCTCGCCCTTCCTCATCAGCCCCGTGTCGACGTAGACGGCGAGCAGCCTGTCACCCACGGCCATGCTCGCGAGCACGGCGGAAACCGTGCTGTCGACCCCTCCGGAGCATGCTATTATCGCCTTGCCCCCGATCTCCTTCTTGAGCGCCTCGACGGCCCTCGTGATGAAAACGTCAGCACCTGACATCAGACGCCACCTCCTTCGAGTCCGCTTCCACCTTCTCCGCCATCTCCTTCCTGTACCCCTCCAGCTTGAGCGACAGGGCCTGGTCGGACAGCCCCAGGATCTCGGCGGCGAGGACCGCCGCGTTGTCGCCCCTGTCGAGGCCGACGGCGGCGACCGGCACCCCGGGGGGCATCTGAACCACCGACAGCAGGGCGTCCAGGCTCAGGCTCCCGCTGACCGGGACGCCGATGACAGGCCTGCACGTGTGCGCCGCCACCACCCCGGGCAGGGCGGCTGAAAGCCCTGCGATCGCGATGAACACGCCGGCGTCGGACGACTCGACGATCGCCCGCACCCTCTCGGGCGTCCTGTGCGCCGACGCCACCGCGATCTCATAATCTATCCCGAACCTCTTGAGGAGGGCCGTCGCCTTCTCCGCAACCGGCAGGTCGCTCTTGCTGCCCATCATAATGAGAACTTTCCGCATCGTGGAGGACCACTCAATCATAGGATAAAAACCCACCGAAGGGGTATTGGGGTAAGGGGTTTGAAAGCCCCGTGCCGCCTCAGCTCTTGAGGACGACGACGAGGAATATGCCTATGGCGATGAGCGCCCCTATCAGGACGGCTACCAGGTTGACGACCGCATCGTACACCACGTCCCATGCGGGGACGTTGCAGAAGGGCTCTATATCGCTGAACGCCACAAGATACGCCCACAAGACGCCGACGATCAGCCCGGCGGCGCATATCACGCCGCCGTAGACCCTGTTCTTTCCCGCTCCGAAGTACGCCGAGAAGATACCCGCTATCACCATCACCAATGCGAACACCAGGATGATGACCGTCAGGAAATTCCAGATTTCGAATTCCATTTTCCAAAGCCTCCGTTCCGGCCCGCTCATGCGGACATTATGGGCGGTGATACACGGTCGCCATTATTAAACTTTTTACATCGCCGGCAGGGCCCCCGGGTGCGCTGGATTCCCGCTCAGGAAGGGGACGCCGACCGGCCCTGAACACGATGCGATGCCGGCGGGCATCCTCAGACGACGGTCGCGGTCAGCCGGCCGGCTATTGCCGTCAATATGAAATCCATCCCTGCGGCGTTGACCGCTGGGTATGCCGGAGCAGTCATCGACCCTGCGTCGATCAGGACTACCTCGTCCCCCTGTGACAGAGCGGGCAGGCCGTTGCCGTCGATGAGCACCAGGGCGGCGCCGATGTCTGCGTCGGCTGTCACGACGGCGTACTGCGCCGACGGGCCTGGGTCGCCGGAGAAGACTATCACTGATCCTGCGTCGGAGCCTATGCTGAAAACGCCGTCGACCGTGACACCGGCCATGAGCACAACGCTGTTCGGGAGGTCGGGCAGGGTCACGGCGCCGATGACGGCGCCGCCGATGACGGCGGTTACAGGGGCGGTGCCGCCCCATGCGTATATCGCGTCGCCGCCCGCGGCGATGGTGCCGGAGTTGTCGATGTCGCCGCCCGCGCCCAGCCTGACGCCGCGTGCCCCGCCCTCGACCGTGCCGGAGTTAGTGACGACCAAGGCGCCGTAGAAAGCGACGATGCCGTTGCCGAACGGGTCAGTGCCGGCTATCGCGCCCGAGTTAACGACGGTGCCGCCCTCAAACAAGTTCAGACCGTCCCAAGTGCCCTCGATCAGGCCGGAGTTCACGATACAGGTGTCAATGCTCGCATAGACCCCGTCGCAGTAGGACTCTATGCAGCGGATGATGCCGGAGTTGTCGACCACGCCCCCTTGGCCGATGTAGATCCCGTAGCTGCCGCCCTCTATCACGCCGCCCGCCAGGTTGACTATGTCCGCC
The DNA here is from genome assembly GCA_009776625.1 of Methanomassiliicoccaceae archaeon. Classification (GTDB taxonomy): domain Archaea; phylum Thermoplasmatota; class Thermoplasmata; order Methanomassiliicoccales; family Methanomethylophilaceae; genus Methanoplasma. Next base: position 10,741 of record WRNL01000037.1, read on the forward strand.
GCATCGGAATCAGCATCGATGCCGCGGTCCCCGCCGGTTATGCTGCCTGAGTTGTCGACCGCGCCGCCTGCGAAGAGGCCGACCCCCGTGTAGCCGCTCTGGATAGTGCCGGAGTTCGAGATGTCGGCGTAGGAGTAGGAGCTGACGCCGTACGCGAACGCCCCTGTGGCGGCTATGGTGCCGAGGTTCTCGACGACGCCGCCTGCGTCCAGCAGGACGCCGCCCGACGCGCCCGTGATGACGCCCCCCTCGCCGTTGGCCACCGTCGCATAGCCCGACGCCTGCACGCCGTAGCCGCCCATGGACGTGGACGCTATCGATGCCGTGTTGAACAGGGCGCAGCCGTCAGAGAGGGCCACGCCAGCGCCGCCGGTCGCCGTTATTCCGCCGGTCGCCCCCTCCGACATCAGGTACACCGACAGGCTGCCCGATGCGACCTGCACGCCGCTGGAGGGGCCGGTGACGGTCAGCGTGAGGCCGTCGCCGATGATCAGGCAGACGTCGCCCGAAGTCACTAGGGGGCCAGGCAGGGTGACGTCGCCGCTCATGAAGTACCAGCCATTGCTCGGCCCCGTGTCGTCCAGCGTGTACGGTGCGGATGCGAAATACGCCTGGTCGATCTCCTCCGCGTCCAACTGGAGCCTCATGAGGCCGCTCATGCCCACATAGGGGACGCCTTCAGGCGGGATCGTGAACAAGGACGTCTTGGCGACCAGCTGCCTGCCCTCCACCGCCAGCTTGAAGCTGTACCATGTGGACAGGACCGTGCCGGCCGACGGGAGGGCGACGGACCCCGTGCCGGCGTTGATGAGGACTACGGAGTCCCCCTGGCTGAACGAGGGCGGGAGGCTGGCGCTGTCGATGTACACAGTGGCGGCACGGATGTCCACGGTGCCTGTTATGACGGAGTACTGCATCGACGCGTCCGGCGTGCCGAAGAAGGAGATGGTGGATCCAGCGCTCGCGCCGATGTCGAAGTCGCCGTAGATCCTGCTGCCGGCGACGAGGACGACGTCGTTCGGGGCATCCGGCAGGGACACCGCGCCGACGATCGTGCCGCTGTTGGAGAGGCCTACTGGAGCCGTCCCCCGCGATGCGTCTATGGCGTCGCCTCCGATGCCAGCCGCGATGGCGCCCGAGTTGTCGATGTGGCCGCCGGCGGGGAGGCTGACGCCGGCGCCGGCGCTCTGGATGCTGCCGATGTTAGTGACCTTCGCATATGCGAGGGAGAGGACGCCGCTGGCCGTGGTGCCGGCGGCGACGACCGTGCCGCGGTTGTCGACCGTCCCCCCTGCGCTGAGCAGCACCCCCTCCGAGCCGCCATGGATCGCTCCCGTGGCGCCGTTCGTAACCGTTGCGCCGCCGGACGCATGCACTCCCGCGCCGCCCATCGATGCGGAGGCTATCGAGGCCGTGTTGAGCAGGGCGCAGCCGCCGGCGAGCGACACTCCCGCGCCGCCCGTCGCCACTATGCCGCCGGCCGAGTCGGCCGACTGTGCGTATACCGACAGGCTCCCGGCCGACACGGCGATGCCCCCGCCCGCCCCTGTGACGGTCAGCGTGAGGCCGTCGCCCATTATCAGATGGACGTCGCCCGATGTCGAGATGGGGGACGCGAGGGTCACGTCGCCGGTGACATGGTACCATCCGCCGCTCGGCCCCGCGTCGTCCAGAGCGTACGGCGCGTCCGCGAAGTAACCCTGGCCTATCTCCTCCACGCCCGACCGGTACTGGGTCGCGCC
>WRNL01000038.1 GCA_009776625.1 Methanomassiliicoccaceae archaeon
AACGGAGAATGGGGCGCCGTCGAAGTGAAGCTGGGCGGGAGCGACAGCATAGAAGAAGCCGCAAAGAACCTGCTTAAGCTCAAAGAGAGAGTGAATACGGACAAGATGGGGGAACCCGCATTCCTGATGATCCTGACGGGCATGCAGTATGCCTACAGGAGGCCTGACGGGGTGATGGTTGTCCCGATAGGCTGTCTGAAGAACTGAAAATGCTGGAGATATATGGGTCTGGCAGAACGTTCTAAAGAGGGGGTCGGCACACGTGACACTCGGGTTTCATTCGGAAGGACATAACGTGAGCCCTATCTGCACCATGGCAGAAAAGCCGACCCAGCTGTCGCGGCTCACTGGGACGGCCTCCTCCTGTATTCTTCCCTCAGCTCGCCCAGCGACGCTGTCCTCTCCGCGAACGCGTCGTGTTTGTGTATGGACTCCTCTGATTCGCTCTTCACTGTTATCTCCACGTCACCGGGGAGGCCGGCGTACCTCTCCACCACGGCCTCGAGGACGCTCCTGACCACGTCCTCCACGAACTTCGGGTTGGCGTGGGCGTTGATCACGACCTGCCCCTCGTCGTCCCTTTTGAGGAGCTCGTACGTCGGCGAGGAGAACGCCCCCTGTATCATATCGATGATGTCGTCCGCCTCCACGTCGATGCCCTCGTCCATCGTGAGCAGCGCCGTGCAGACGTTCCTCTGGTTATGGGACATCACGGCGGTCCCGTCTGCGCCCGTCATCTCGGACACCGTCTGCTGGGCGCAGGGGCAGGCCGTCATCCCTATCACCTCTGCGCCGATCGTCTTGCGGACCCCGCCGCCCCTGACGGCGGTCCCTCCCGCCAGCAGCCTGTACATCTCCAGGGTCCCCCTGCCGAGGGGGGTCCTGCTCTCCCTGAAGTATTCCGCCTCTATGGCGACGCTCGCGGTCCTCGCATACTCGTGGTGGACCAGCAGCTTCCTGCACATGCCGCACGCCATGTCCTCCAGCCCGGTGACCGGCTCCCTTATGCTCTCCTCCACGATGTCGCTGAGGACCTCCACGTTCCTGGAGAGGTGGGATCCCTTCTGGTCCGCCGGCAGGTCCACGAATATGTCTATCGAGCAGTTCAGCGCCCCGTTCAGCGCCCCGCCTATGCCCTCCCTCCTGACTACCACCGGCTTCCTCACGCCGGTCACCCCTACTTTCGTGAGCTTGGACCAGGTGTCGCCCTTCCGGTACTGCACGTCGCACTTCAAAGCCATGCGGCGTAATACCGTTTTGACTTAAAAGTTGTAGAGTCACAACTTCCTTGGTAGCAACAAGGAATATCAGGCCGTACGCCTTACGGGGGCGCATGATATGCGGCGTGGACGAGGCGGGAAGGGGTTCCGCGCTCGGCCCCTTGGTGGTCGGGGCGGTCTACTCGGAGTCCGACGCGGCCCTGATAGACATCGGGGTGAGGGACTCGAAGAGGCTCTCCCCTAAAGCGAGGGAGAGGATGTACGAGCAGATAACGGCCGTCTGCGGGTTCTGCGTCGTCTGCGCCTCTGCCTCGGAGATAGACGACCGCAGGAAGGCCATGTCCTTGAACGACATCGAGCTGGGGATGTTCGTGGAGGCCTGCTCGTCGCGCCCCGCGTCCATCGTGTACGCGGACTGCCCGGACGTGGACGAGGCGGGGTTCTCGAGGGACATGCGGAGGATGATGAAGGGCGCTGAGGTGATAGCCCGGCACAAGGCCGACGACGTGTTCCCGGTAGTCTCGGCCGCGTCCATCGTGGCGAAGGTGACCAGGGACAGGATGGTGGAGGACATCCGGAGTGAGCTGGGAGCCGACATAGGGAGCGGCTACCCCAGCGACAGCGTGACGATGGGGTTCATAGAAAAATGGATAAGAGACAACGGGGTTCCTCCCCCCCATACGCGCTGCTCGTGGGAGCCTGTGAGGCGGATGATGACCGTCTCGAAGAACACCAGGATCAGCGACTGGTGATGACATGAGCATGGAGGCGTCGATTCAGGAGCTTATTGACAGGTTCCACGGGAAGATGGAGAGGGACGAGCAGGCGAGGGCGGACGTCATGCCGCTGAGGAAGACGTTCAACATAGACCTCGGCACCGAGCATTACTCGATGAGGCTTGAGGACGCCCGGATCGAGGGCTTCGGGCCGCAGATGCTGGACGAGGCGGACGTCACCCTCTACACCACGCCCGAGAGCCTCCAGGGGCTCATTGACGGCACGCTCAGGCCCATGAAGGCGTACGTCACGAAGAGGATAACCATCAAAGGCAAGATACAGGACCTCCTGTTCCTCAAGAAGTTCTTCTGAGCGATCAGGACTGCCCCGTTGGACAGGCGTTCAGGGGAAAGCCGCCGAAAACGTCCGTCACGAAGAGGGTCGGGGGCCGCTGTCCCTCGCCCCTCCCCTGCCGCCACGCCCCCCTCCGGAACGGGGCGCGGGCGTCAGCCGTAGCTGTAGGTCCTCGTCCATGAGTAGTCCCTGCCGCGCTCGGCGCACCACTCGTCGAAGGGGCGGCCCGACTTCTCGGACTCCCAGGCCCACCAGTCGGCGTAGAGCCCCTTGTAGTAGAGGTAGTCCCCCTCTAGCTCGGACAGGCCGTGGCCGCCGATGATGTCCCCGACCGTGCCCAGGAGGCGGCCGCTGTGCCCCTCGTCGGTCAGGCAGCAGTCGGGGAAGTGGTGGGAGCCGAAGTACAGGGCGTCCAGGTAGTGCCTGCACAGCAGCTCCGCCGTCCTCCTGTCGCACATCTCATGGCCGTAGGCCCTCTCCAGCATCCCGACGTCGCCGGTCATCTGGTAGTGCCAGCGCAGGTGCGGCATTCTGTCCTCGGCGCAGACCGCATCGAGGAACTCGACTATGCGCTTCGACAGGAAGAACTGGAAGTCGTCGATCTCGCCCTTCTCGAAGCGCAGGTCGCAGAGGCGGTCGCATATGTCCGCTTTGTCCTCCGCGCCCAGCCCGTCGAAGTAGCGCATGAGGCCCTCGAGGATCCTGTTCCCCTCCTTCTTCATGCCGCCGCCCCTCGCCTCCATGTACCTGTCGTACTCGCTCGTGAAGAAACCATCCTTGAACTCGTGCATAGCATCGCCCCCATGCCGCCGCTCGGCACGCAGGGGCGGCTGGCTCGGGGGATGTGACGGCTTCGGGGTATTTAGCCCTGTTGCGCCGCTTGCGGGCATTCGCGGTGTTGTTGGGTCAGAGGCCGCGTGGCACGGGGCGATTCATATATAGCGGGTCTGCGCTTGTGGATTGGGGGCAACAGATGACAGACGACACATCGAGAGATTCGCCTAAAGACATCTTCCAGCAGGCGGTGGACCGGCTCTACTCCTACATGCAGCCCCATGGGTTCACGTTGTTAAAGAGCAACGAGATCAAAAGGAAATGCGGGAAATTCACCGCGAGGGTGTTCTTTTTCCGCTCCTACAAAAACTACATCTCCCATGAGGAGGGACACGGCTCGGTGACGACCGAGGTGCATTGCCTGATCGACGTGAAGGGGTACGAGGGCGCATACAGGCTGAGCTTCGGAAACGGCCCGGCGGAGAAGTTCCAACTGCTAGGCGAGGGCCTTTCTCTGGACACTGCCACGGTGGACGGGATATGGGCCGTCATCGAGAGCCGGTTCGTGGATGTCGTCAACGGGCTGGAAGATGATCCGCTGGAACAGTTCGTCAAGATGGGGCTCATGCCCGAAGCCAGCCCGAGCGATTTCAGCCACAAGTGCTACCTGAAAAGACCGCTTCTTGAGGCTTTCGGCTTTGAGGGCCTGTTGCACACTTACGACGAGAACTGCAAGCTCTTCTACAGCCCCGATGTCGCAGAGAGGCGCGGCCAGGATAGTTATTTCGAGATGATTCGGGACCAGATCGATCCCGACTATTGTGAATCGTTGTCATACTCCTACCTGTTGGAGCTCTTGGAGGAGGCCTATCGCTTTTTGAGGACGACCGAACGCTACAACGAGCATGTCGAGGCGGAATACCGGCTCTGCCTTGAGCGGAAGGACGGGGACAAGGCACGCTTCGTCATCGCTGTGTTCCAGTTCCTGTATCCAGGCACGTACGTCCGGTTCCCTAGGAACAAGGCCATACGCGAGCTGAACAAGAAGACGCTCTCCATCTACGAGGGGCTGATCCGGTGACCGGGGGCGGCGGAAACAGCGCCGGTTATGGGTGTGAGGTGCCGACGACCGGATTCGAACCGGTGAACTCCTACGAGAATGGATCTTGAGTCCATCGCCTTTGACCAGGCTTGGCAACATCGGCCTGTTTGAACGGTAGATGCGGATGGTAGATAAACCTTTACGGGAGGGTGGTCACTTCCGCCCTCTCGCCCGCTATGTAGAAGGTGTGCTCGTGCTGCGAGACCATCCCCTTCCTCGCCTCGATGAACTGGGGGTAGCCCGTGAGCACCCCGTGCCTGATGAGGGTCCTCACGTGTCTCTCCGCGTCGGGGAAGTCGCAGCTCCTGGCGCAGAAGGGGAACGTCTTGAACTCCCCTTTGGCGTAGTCGAAGAACTCCTGCGCCTTCGGGTCCGCCAGCTTCCTCTCCCTTTGTATCCTCACGATGTTGCCGAGCGGGCCGTTCAGCACTATCCCCTCCCCGTTGGTGGCGAAGGGCTCGATGGCGACAACCATGCCGGACGTCAGCTTGTCGGAGTCCCCGTTGTGGTAGTTGGGTATCGACACGCCGGCATGCAGGTTGTACGGCTTTATCTCGTGCCCGCACAGGTTCCTGATGGGCTTGAAGCCGCCCTGGTGCATGCACATCTCGACCACCCTGCCTATCTCGCAGATGGGCGTCCCCGCGCCGACTATCTCCGCGACTGTGTCCCTCGCGCGCTTCGACGCCTCGATCAGGGCGGTGTGCCTCTTCGTGCCGACCTCCACTGTTCCAGCGGTGTCCCCCACGAACCCGCCCACCTCGGCGCCGCAGTCCACCTTGACCACGTCCCCCGCCTCGAACACGCTCTTGTCGTTGACGCTGGGGGTGTAGTGCGCGGCGATCTCGTTGACGCTTATGTTGCACGGGAACGCGAGGCCGCACCCTTTCCCCCTGATGTAGCCCTCGACCTCCTGGGCGACGTCGTACAGCTTAACGCCCTCCCTCACCATGTCCATCCCCAAAGACCTCGCGGCGGCGGCCGTCTCCCCGGCCTTCCTCAGCATGGAGAGCTCCTCTGCGGTCAGCATTGTAGGGCACCCTCTATGTCCTTGATCGTTATAGCCCCCTGCCTGACGATCTCGACCTCCCCGTTCATTATCCACACGATGGTCGACGGCTTCTTAAGCCTGCTCGGCCCGGAATCGATGTAGAGGCTCACGGAGTCCCCGAGGTCCCTGACGGCGGAGCCGATGTCCGTGGCGTCCGGGTGGGAGTGGAGGTTCGCAGACGTGGCTACAATCGGCCCCGCCCTCTTTATGATCTCCATCGCCGCCGGGTGGTCCGGCATCCTGACCCCGACCTTCTTGGACATGGACGTGACCATGTCCGGCACGTCGGGCCTCTTCTCTATTATGATTGTCAGCGGCCCCGGCAGGAACGCCTTGGCCAGCTTGTCCGCGTTCTCGTCCAGGACGGCCACCCTCTCCAGCATCCTCCTGTCGCTGACGGCGACGGACAGCGCCATGTCGAAGGGCCTCCTCTTCGCCACGTAGAGGTTCTTCACCGCGACCTCGTTGAATATGTCGGCGCCTATCCCGTAGACCGTCTCGGTGGGGTACACTATGAGGTTCCCGGCGGCGAGCTCCTCGGCGGCCTCGTACGCCGCGCTCTCGAAACAATCCCCCTGCACGCCCCCTTCTTCGCATTTTATTATCCTCATACGGACACCCCCATCATCGCCAGGCCCGCCCTGACGGCCCTGTTGCCGTCGGCGGCGACCCCCATGTGGCCGGGGTACAGCGTCCCTATGTCCATGCCGCTCAGCCTCCTCAGGGAGCGGACCAGCTCCTCAGCCGACCCGGAGGGGAAGTCCGTCCTGCCGACGCCCTGACCGAACACCGTGTCGCCGGAGAACAGGGAACGGGTGGCCTCGTCGTACAGGCATATCCCCCCGCTCGTGTGACCCGGCGTGTCCACCACACGCAGCCTGTGCTCCCCGAGGTCTATCAGGTCCCCGTCCGTCAGCCCCGTGACCTCGACGGGATCCGTCCCGCCGAACATGTAGGACAGGGTGTAAAGGGGGTCCCCCGCCTCTATGTACGGCGCGTCGCCCGCGCCTGCGAGCGCCTCTGCGCCGAACTCGACCACGATGTCGCTCAGGCCTCCCGTGTGGTCGGCGTGGAAATGGGTGAGTATGACCATGTCCAGGCCCCTCCCTTTCAACGCGGCCCTCAGCCTCGCGATGTTCTCCGCGCTCTCATACCTGACGCCTGCGTCGATGAGGGCGGTCCTGCTACCGGCGACGAGGTACATGTTCGAGCCGTGCGACGAGCCTGAATCGATCCTGTGAACGACCATGGGAAAACGGAGATAATAGGGATATTTAACATTGCTTATAGAACAGTCGGGCCGCCATTCGTATGGGGGAATGCGGCTATGCCTATGCGGCAGATGTGACGTGTCAGTCCCTGAGGCACCCGATCGGCACCACATAGACGCCGTCCTGGCGACGGTACGCATGGCTCGAGCCGGTGAGCACCATGAGGAACCTCGGCTCTTTTATAAGATCGGTGTCGACGTTCCGAGCCAGTTTGAGCAGGTTCCCTGCAGCCTCGTCGATCATGTTGCCCCCGAGCTTCACCTCGGCCGCGCCCCATTCGCCGTTCCTCAGATGGACAACCGCGTCAGCCTCGAGGCCGGAGCTGTCACGGTACTGGTTGATGCTCCCCCCGATCCTGTCCGCATACACCCTCAGGTCGCGTATGCAGAGGCTCTCGAACAGCAAGCCGAACGTGTTCAGGTCGCCGATCAGGTCAGCGGGTGAGGCCCCGAGCGCCGCCGCTGCGATGGAAGGGTCGGCGAACTGGCGTTTGTCTGCCGTCCTGATCACCGCCTTTGAGCGTAGCTTAGGGCTCCATGCCGGCAGGTCATCTATGACGAACAGCTTACGGAAGGCGTTGGAGTATGAGTTAAGCGTCTTGTCGTCGAGCGTGACATCGGTGGCCGAAACGTCCTTCTGGATGGTCGTGTTCGATGCGAACGACGATATCTGCCTGGCATACGACCTAAGTATCCTCCGCGCCCTGTCCGGGTTCCTCCTTATCCCGTCCACGTCGGTGACGTCCGTCTCGGTGAGCGATATGAAGTAGTTCTCTGCAGTCAGGAGCGCGGTCTCGTCGTCGTCGCCGACCGCCTCTGGCCATCCTCCCCTGCAGACGAGGTGGGCGATGCGATTGAACGTCACACGGGAGTCGCCAGATATCGATTGGGGGCCGCCGAACAGCCCCCCGAGGGACACCTCCCCAGTGGATTCACGGGACTCGTATAGCGACATCGGGCGCATGGTGACTCTTGCTATCCTGCCTGTGCCGGAATGACGCCCCGCGTCGTCCTTCGGTTTCGCAGAGCCGGTGAGGATGTATTTCCCGCGCCCCCCGTTGGCATCGATGTCCCACCTTATCTGGTCCCACAGTTCGGGGAGCTTCTGCCACTCGTCGAAAAGGATGGGGCGCTCGCCCCTCAGGAGGTTCTCCTCCTCCGTGGCCAGGTACGTTCGGTATAGCTCCAAGACGCTGGCGCGTTGCAGCTCGACCACGGTCTTGGAGAAACGTTTCGCCGTCGTGGATTTCCCGCACCATTTTGGCCCCTCCATCAAGACGCATCCTGCCGCCTTGAGTTGTTTCTCAAGCCTGTCCTCTATCATCCGCGGCATGTATTCCTTCATTCTCGACCCCTTGCAACGTGTTGTCCGTGACCCCTCGGATCCCTACATGACAAGATGTGTTCTTCATTATTAAAATATTCCGAAGAATGTTGATGAAATAATCCGAAGAATGTTGATGAAATAATCCGAAAAATGTTGATGAAATAATCCGAAGAATGTTGAATTTTGATTCGGGAATGAACGAACCGTCAATTATCCAGGTGGGTGCGCACCCCCATCATGCGGCATGCCAAGGGCTGTCATATGGCGGCCGTTCGGACACGGGTGTGAAAAAGATGAAGGAAGGGGGCGGAGCCCCCGTTTGACCGTAAAGCGTTTACTCCCTCCTCAGTCCTTGAGGTAGTCGTACCTTATGCTCACCAGGGCCAGTGCCAGGGTTATGACCGTCAGGGCGGCCATCACTATGCTCCACTCGTCGTACGGCACGTACGTCCCCCCGAACCCTTGCGTCAGGAAGAACAGGACCAGCGATATCAGGGCGACGAACACCGCGCCGAACCTCAGCGCCTTGCCCGTGCCCGTCCCGTCGTAGTTCCTGTTGTACGCCACGGTGAGCGCCACTATGCCGATCACGATTGCCAGGATCGCGAATATCAGGTTCGCTATGGCGAGGTCGCCTATGCCGAACCCGGACGTGCTCCCGAAGTGCGCCGTGACCGACATGTCCGCCGCGCCGTCCGACATGACGACTGTCTGCGGGTTCGTGCCGGAGGCGTCCCCGCTCCAGTGGTCGAAGTAGCTGTACCCTTTCGGCGCCGCGCTCAGCACGTACTCGGCCCCGTTGAACAGCGGGAGGGGGGACGTGTAGCTGGTGAAGGTCGACCCCCCGTCGGCGCTGTACATCACGCCGCCGTTGCCGCTGACCCCCACTGTCAGGAACGCGGTGGGCGTCCTGGGGGGCGCGTTGCTCGCGAAGGCCTCTATGCTGTGGTCGCCGCGGATGTTGCTGAACGTGTACACGCCGCCCTGCCCGCTCGCCGCCTGGCCGTCCACCAGCAGCGTCGGGGTGTACCCGGCCGATGCGTAGTAGCTGAACCTCAGCGTGTCGCCCTGCATTGCGCGCACCATCCCCTGGGGGGATATGGACGCGTTCTCGTACGCAGTCGCGAACACAGTGTGCCAGGTCACCGGCGCCGACTGCCATCCGGCGGTCAGGGTGACGTCGTCGTACAGCCTGTCCGTGAAGGATAGCCTGTTGCCGCCGTCGTGCCATCCCGCGAAGTACATGCTCCCGCGGGCCGGCTCCCTTGCGCCTATTGCGCCCAGCATCGTCCCCGACACCACGTCGTTGAACACCTGCTGCTGGGGGGTCCCGCCCGCCGCGTCGAACGTCACGGTGATGAACTTGACGGCCACGAAGTCCTGGCTGTCGCGTATCCTGTACGTTGCCGGGTTCAGCGGCGAGGTCGGCGTGAACAGATCGGACCAGCCGGGGGCCTGCGGTGCCGTCGCGCCGAGATGCTCCCCCGTCTCCACGTAGTCCGCCTTCAGCAGGGTGCCGTCGGTGTCGTAGAACCTCGCCCTCTCCTTCCATGTGGCGAAGAGGGCGGCGGAATCGTCGAATGTGCTGAACATGCCCATCAGCGAGTCCGTCGGGGCCATCCTCGTGCCGGTGAAGGGGTCGAGCCAGCCGTCGAACACAGAGTAGTACGGGACCCAAGCGTTCGCAGAGGGGTCGTACCTGTCGATCAGCTTCTCGACGCGCACGTTATGTGTCAGGCCGTTGCCGTCGGTGTAGGCTATATCGACGCCCGTCACGCCGCCCCCGTACTCGGGGTCGGTCGTCAGGCTGTAGATGAAGCTGGGCCCGACGTCCTCGTCCCATTGCATGTCCAGCAGCGGGGTCATCGACACCCCGTCGTATATCTTGACCGACACCAGCCATTTGGCGGTGAACAGGATATCCGACACGGGCGTCACGGCGCCCCCCGCGTTCCACACGGTGGAGCCGTCGTCCCACCCTTTGAACGTCAGCCTGCCTTTGGCCGGCTTCTCGGGCAGGGCTATGCCCTGCCCCTCGATGACCAGCATGTCGGGTATGGAGGACGGCGTGCCGCCGTTGGTGTCGAAGCCCACCGTGAACCCGTACCCCGCCGTCAGGGTGAGGTCGGAGGCTATCCTGTCGGCGAGCCCGTACGCCACATCCCCGGCGGCGAACAGCCCGTCCGGCACGCCGCCCTCGACGAACCATGAGACGAACATCTTCCCCGGCGCAGCGGGATCCACTGTTATGAACTGCCTTATCGTCGTGCCCTCCGGCATCTCGAAGTAGTCGTCGTTGGTGCCGAGGATGCCGTCGGGGCCTGGATCCTGCGTTATCCTGGCCCCGTCCACGACCAGCTGCATGCCGTCCGTGGCGTACTGTTCCAGGTCGTAGAACGATACGGTGACCAGCCATGCCGCCGTCAGCGTCATGGGCCTGACCACGGGCTCGGCGGGGTCGGGGGCGTCGACCCTGGGAAGGGTGTACAGCTTGCCCGCCTGGAGGTCGAACCACCCCATGAATGTCACCCCGACCCTTGCGGGCATGGGGGTGAACCTCGGGCCGGAGTCCGGGAGCGGCAGGTTGGCCCGCAGGTACTTCGAGGGGATGGGCGTCGCGGGCAGGAACCCGCAGTCGAACCCGACCTCGACAACGTGCTCGTAGTCCAGGCAGACGTTCTTCGTGACGGCGAGAGAGGCCGCGTCAGGGTTGACGATGGCCGACCCGTCGGTGTAGTCGAAGCCCGTCCTGTAGTACGGGGCCCCTATGTCCTCGTACCCGGAGACGCCGTCCTGGTCGAACCACCCTATGAATATCCATCCGGCCCTCGTCGGGTCGCCCGTGAACGGGTCGAGGTCCTCCATCAGGTCCGCCAGCTTGGAACCCTCGAGAAGGTACTTCGTCTGGCTGGAGAAGAACCCTGTCCCCGCAGGGGTGATGTTGAACGTCACGTCCGCGTACCATCTCGAGAATACGGTCGTGTTCGCTGTCACGACCTGGGTCGGGTCGAACCAGTCGGGCGAGGCGGACGACATGAAGTCGGACGCCTGCACGGGGACGGCGGCGCCGAACCCGTTCGTGTACCACAGGAGATGGTTGTTGGTGAACCCGAGCTTGCCCAGCGACGGCGCCGGGGCCCTGCCGTCAGGGGCCACGTCCACGATGACGAAGTCCCCTCCCGCGTCGCTCCCGGCCACCGAGCCGGCAGGCGCGGACAGTATTGCGCCCGTGTAGTAGAACTTGACCTCCACGCCCCATGCCGCCGTGAGCGTCATAGACCCCGTGACGTCCGGCGCCGCCAGGGTGTTGCCGTCCTGGTCGGTGTACCTCACGGCGCCGTTGAACCATCCCTTGAAGGACTTCTCCTTGGCGGCGTTGTAGTCTAGCGCGGGCATCGGCGAGGGCAGAGCCGAGAACGGCGTCCCCTCGTCGATGTCCCTTATCGGCGGCGGGTTGGGGGAGGTGCCGGCGTCCGGGGACGGGACGTCCCTGTCGAACGACACCTCCGCCATCCACCTGATGTACGCATGGCTGTCGGAGCCGACCGTGTCGGCGAGCGCCCACTCGACGAGCGTCCCCTCGTTGCCGAAGTAGGTTATCGCAGGAGTGGTCGAGGGGCTCGTCGACGGGTCCCCATCGTCCCTGTACCACACCGCGTTGGGCGCGTCGCCTATGCCCCTGGCGGTGCCGTCGTCCTTATAGTACAGCCCCGCCTTCGTCAGCTCTATGTACACGGAGGGGGAGGTCTCCAGCTGGAGGAGCAGCACGCCCAGGACGTCCTGGAACGTGTCCGTCGGCAGGTACGGCACGTACATCGCCGAGATGCTCCCGCCCATCATGTTGAACTCGAACAGGTCGTTGAACTCCGGTACAAGGGTCACGCTGTACGTGAAGGCGGTGACCCCGTTCATGAACCATTTGTACGGGGAGGACACGGCGTCGTACCAGATCGTCGGGGGGTAGCCGTACCTCTCCACCTGCGGCATGCGCGGGTCGGCGGAGTCGAACACCGCCCCCTCCAGGACGACGAACCCGTAGCCGGACGGGATCCAGGCGGCCGAGGTTGCCAGGTCGTCTATCCCGACGATCCCGGCGTCGCTGAAGGACACCGTGACCCCCCATCCTGCGATCAGCCTCACGCTCTTGCCGACGACCGTCGCCGGGGTGTACATGGTGTCGTGCTCAGCGGGCGGGGCGGCCCCGTCGGCGGACTCGTACCAGCCGACGAAGGCCATCTTCGCGCCATTGGCATCGTATTTGTAGGTGGGCCCGGTCGTGTCCGCGTTCGCCATTGCAGTCTGCAGGGCGCCGAAGTACGACGACCCGAAGAGCGTCGGGGTGGACGCGGGGACGGTCACCTTGAACGGGACGGGGGCGGCCACGGACGGGGACACGGCGTCCGCGCCGTTGAAGTAGAACTCCACCTCCGCGGCGTACAGCGCTATGAGCGCCATGTCCCCGTCCACGGCCTGCCCGGGCTCGAGCCTCTTGAGGGTGGGGTACACGTCGGGGTACGGCGAGGGGTAGTTGGTTCCAGCCGCCACCGCCTCT
>WRNL01000039.1 GCA_009776625.1 Methanomassiliicoccaceae archaeon
GGCATCGTATGACGCCCTGTGGACACGGGTCGCCATCCTCGCCGAGTTGGGCTCCTCCCGAGCCGCCTCGGCGCATGCCGCCAGGGCGGCCGACATGGACTCCCGTTCCCTACCGTTGCCAGGGAGCCTCGACTGGAAGAGCACCCTACCTAGCAGGCAGGGGATGCATTCGGGCGCATGCCTCATGCCGTTGTCAACAGCTGTCCAAAAGATAATGTTTTGGTATACTCACCGCGTGCAGGGCAGCCGTTTGCCCGCCCGCAATGCGGCCTGGGATTTCTTTTATATATGGGGAACACATCGCCGAAACCATGGTAAAGGACAAGATATGTTCCTCATGCGGGAAGAGGCTCATAGGCCAAGGGAACACCACCTTCAAGTGCCCGAAGTGCGGGGCCTCCGACATCGGGAGATGCGACCAGTGCCGCGACCAGAGCGTATCGTACGAATGCAAGAGATGCGGCTTCGCAGGGCCATGAGGGATACCCATGGGACAGATTGTTGCAGTTTACGACCTCATGCCCGAGAGCACAGAGGTTGACCTCGAGTCGATTGCCGGATCCATCGCATCCGTGATCCCTAAGGGCGTCCAGATGCTGGAGTCCAAGATAATGCCGGTGGCGTTCGGCCTCATGAAGGTCAACGTAGGCTTCTCGATAGACGACACCGACGAGTCCGTCGGGGGGGACCTCGAGAAGGCCCTGTCCTCCATCCCTGGGATAGAGAACGTCGAATGCGTGTCGAGCACCCTCCTCTGAGGGGGCGGTTTCTTTTCCAAGGGGCAGGGCGTCACGCCCGCCCCCTTGTTCCATAAAAGCCCTGCGGGCATCGCCCCGCGCAGGGATGAGAAAATGAGAAGTGGGGTGACCCCCACGTTTACTTGAACGCCGGCAGGGGGTCCGCTATGTACCCGCTCTTCATCATCTGGTCGGTGACGGCCCTGGACCTCCTTATTATGAAGTCCGCCCTGTCGAAGAGCTCCTGGCGGCTTAGTTTCAGGCGGGCGATGCCCTGCTCCTGCGCTTTCATGGCGACGGCCACAGCCTCCCTCGGGAACGGCTCGATCTCGCTCATCGTCGGGACGATGTACTCCTCGTGTATCCCCTTCTCCTCCGCGCACTTCGCCAGCTCCTCTGCCGCCGCTATGCACATCTCGTCGGTGATCGTCTTGGCCCTGACGTCGAGCACGCCGCGGAATATCGCCGGGAACCCCATCGAGTTGTTCACCTGGTTCGGGAAGTCCGAACGCCCCGTGGCGAATATCTTGACGCCGTTCTCCTTAGCCTCCCACGGCCACATCTCCGGGATGGGGTTCGCCGTCGCGAACACGACGGGGTCGTCCGCCATGAGCTTGCAGTACTCCGCCGGGATCGTCCCGGGGCCGGGCGCCGAGGCCGCTATGAGTATGTCCGCGCCCTCCATAGCCTCCTTCATGCCCCCTGACTTCCCTGCGCCGTTGGTCTTCTGGCATATCTCCCACTTCTGCCTGAAGTCGTTCTTCACGTCCTCCCTGGTGAGGTTCAGTATGCCCTTGGAGTCGCACATGCAGAGCTTCTTCGGGTCGAACCCGGTTGCGAGCAGGAGCCTGGCTATCGCGATGCATGCCGCGCCGGCACCGACTACGGTCAGGTTCGCGTCGGAGAACTTCTTCCCGACGAGCTTCATGGCGTTGATTGCCGCCGCCACGGTGACGCACGCCGTCCCCTGCTGGTCGTCGTGCCACACCGGGATCTTGCAGTCCCTCCTGAGCTCGTCCAGGATGTCGAAGCACTTCGGGTTGGAGATGTCCTCGAGGTTTATCCCGCCGAAGGACGGCGCGATGAGCCTGACGGTCTCGATTATCTTCTCGGGATCCTTCGTGTCGAGGCATATCGGGACACTGTCCACGCCGCCGAGGTACTTGAAGAGCATCGATTTCCCTTCCATCACGGGCATCGCGGCCTCCGGCCCGATGTTCCCGAGACCCAGCACGCGGGTGCCGTCCGAGACCACCGCGATCGTGTTCCACTTGCAGGTGTGCTCGTACACCATGTCAGGGTTCTTCTGGATGTCCCTGCATGGCTCCGCCACGCCGGGCGAGTACCAGATCGCGAAGTCGTTGAACGACCTCACACATGCCTTCGGCACCACCTCTATCTTACCCCCGTAATACTTGTGGAGCACCATCGCGTCCTGCCCAGGCTTCTTCGCCCTTTCAAGACGCTCCTCAACCGTCAGCTCTTTCTCGTTTACCATGTATTTTCCTCCTTGGTTTTACGAATTTCGTAATTTTTTTTACGAATTGCAGACAACATGATTACTCTTATAATATTTAACAGTGTTCGACAATCAACATATTCCCGCCGCTTTGCTTCGACATTTGATTCATCCCAGTGACACCACAGCCTTTATTTATACGCAGTCCGCGATTCCAAGGCTCGTACATGACAAAGGACATCAGGGTGGCCCTGATAGACGGCTACATCGACGACCCCGCCGCATTGGGCGTCCCGCCCTACATCTCCCCCATGGCGAGGTCGATAGCGGGGGCGGCCGCCGATGCCGGGGCGGAGGTGGAATACGTCACGATCGATATGCTTAGGGGAGGGAAGAGTCCGCCCGACGCCGATGTCAGCGTGGTCCTCTCCGGGAGCACGGTACCTGGGAAGTACCTCAGGTCCATGCCAATGTCAGCGAAGGAGCTGGAGGGTCTGACCCCGAGGCTCAGGGGCTGGAAGCTCGTAGGCGGGTCGGCCGCCTCCTCCCCGGTCGCCGGGATGTTCGACTTCTCGATGAGGACTGACCCGGCGGCGTCGCTGTACGACGGCATGACGGGTAAGGAGGTCGGCGAGCGGCACCGCACCCTCGACGAATGGAACAGGTGGATGCTCCTGGGCGCAGGGATAGTGACCCAGCACCAGGATTTCCCGCATCCTCTGATCGCAGAGCTGGAGACGTACAGGGGATGCCACAGGTACAGGAGCGGAGGCTGCTCGTACTGCATAGAGCCGCTCAAAGGGAAGCCGCTGATGCGCTCGCCCGGCGACATCGTCGCCGAGGCCGAGGCCCTCGTGTCCCTGGGCGTGAGGAACATAAGGGTCGGCGGGCAGACATGCATAGTCTCCTACGGGTCGGAGGACTGCTCCGACCCCCCAAGGCCGGACCCCGTCGCGGTAAGGGAACTGTTCTCGGGCCTAGCGGCCCTCGGTCTGGACGTGCTGCACGTGGACAACGCTAACCCTGCCGTCATTTCCGCCTACCCTGACGAGTCGAGGGACATCCTCATGACGCTGGCCGAATGCTGCACATCAGGCAACGTCCTTGCCCTCGGGCTGGAGTCGGCGGACCCCGCCGTGTTCAGGGAGAACAACCTCAACTGCACCCCTGAGCAGCTGATGGACGCTGTCAGGCTCATCAACGAGGTCGGGGGGGACCGTGGGCCCACCGGTCTGCCGAGGCTGCTGCCTGGAATCAACATAATCTGCGGCCTTGACGGGGAGACGGCCGCCACCTATGGCCACAACATGGGCATTCTGAAGAGGATATCGGACGAGGGGCTCATGGTCAGGCGCATCAACATACGCCAGGTGATGCCGCTCAGGAAGGATTTCCATACGAGGGTGGACAAACAGGGGTTCAAAAAGTTCAAAGAGGCCGTGAGGGGGGAGGTCGACCGGGAGATGCTGAGTCGCGTCGCGCCCGAAGGGACGATCCTCAAGGACGTCCTCATGGAGATCCACGACGGGAACACCACCTTCGGGAGGCAGGTCGGGACGTACCCCCTCCTGGTCGGCATCCCCTACAAGACGGAGCTTGGATCCTCCCATGACGTGGCCGTCATAGGCTGGGGGTTCCGGTCGGTGACCGGGATCACCGTCCCTTTCGACGTCAACACCATGCCGATGTCCGCGATAGAGGGGCTTCCCGGCATCGGCAAGAAGAGGGCTGCGAGGATAGTATTGGGCAGGCCGTACGGTTCGTTCAATGATTTGAGCGATGCCATAGACGACCGCGCCGCCTTAGAGAATCTTCGTGGAATAATCTCCTTATCCCAATCAGGCGACTGAGGGGCGGGCTGCTGCTATCCTCGTCGACGGACGGCCTGCCGTAGGAAGCTATATAACGTTGTAACTTTTCTTATTCCATAGGCGGTGGGTCGATGTCCCCCGAAGAGTGGCCCGTAAGGTGGAACCATACCTGTTTCGCTTTATGGCGGCTCGAGGATGACCTCGATCACCAAGGGACCGAAACAGATCCTTATCCGGATGCTCCGGGTCTCATTGGCGGTTATCATACCACCTCCTGCCCAGGATGGTCCGGGTCGCCGCGCTGGTTGGATAAAGCGCGGCGTCCCGGGCTTCCCACCATGTAGGCGTTTCGATGATGCATCCATAGGAAAAATAGCCGACAGTGGAAATACCACCCTTGGTAGTGATCGGACGCTGGAACGCCCCGTTCTGGATGTTTCCGCGCCCGACACAAACGACCGAGGATGCAAAACCTAAACTACCCTTTACAACATAGGAACGCGCATGGACTCCCTCCAGGTCTCGAGGTACCCCTTCCTGAGGGGGGCCGCCCGGTTCGCCGAGGAGAACTCGGCCGACATCGAGTCGCTCATCAGCTCGCCGTCCTACGAGAACGCCAGGAAGAGGGGGCTCGAGCGCGTGCTCGATGCTATATCCCAGCACAAGGTCGGCAACGTCTCCCTCCTACAGGAGTACGACAGGCTGATGGAGGTCCTCTCGTACCCTTATGCGAGGATGATCGTGTCCTGCGTCAACGACCGTTTCCTCACGAAGAGGTACGCCCTCGCCGAGGCGTCGAGGATGAACGACCTCCTCTCGGAGGACCGAGGGTCGGAGATCATCGTCGCGGAGGAGCTCGAGGTCGTGTCCTCCCTCGATGCGGAGGGCAGGATAAGGATGCACTTCAGCGACTACCTCAGGTTCTCCCACACCATGAAGGCACTCGAGTGGAAGCTCATCAACACGGACCTGAGGGGCGGGTACGTGCACCTGGAGCCGGACAAGTTCGACAGGCTCCTCCAGAACGCGCTCCAAGAGAGGATCGAATCGGAGCTGCCGCTGGACGTCCCCGCCGGGCTCAGGAGGGCGATGAAGGGCCACATCGACCACGTCTCCATCATGCTCGCTGACGCCAAGAAGATGCTGAGCCCCACCGGGGGCGAGGGCATGAACCCGGATTACCTCCCCCCCTGCATAAAGGCGATACTGGCGAGCGCCCAGAACGGGGTGAACCTGCCCCACAGCGCCAGGTTCGCGCTCGTCTCGTACCTCAACGCGCTCGGCCTCACCTACGACCAGATAATACAGCTGTTCGCACAGTCCCCCGACTTCGACGAATCTAAGTCCAGCTACCAGATAAAGCACATAACCGGGGAGGACAGGGGCAGGGAGGGGTACACCCCCCCGGAATGCGCAACCATGAGGACCCACGGCATATGCTTCGACCCGGAGCCCCTCTGCGAGAAGATCAAGCACCCCCTCTCCTATTACAGGATAAAATCGGGCAACGTGCCCAAGAAAGAAGAGAACGCCTGAGTCATCCTTCCTTGGAGAGGTTCCTCCATGTGATGACGCCCCTCTGGACGGCGGTCAGGTTGCCTACCACCGCGAACCACAGCATCATCACCTCCAGCCATGTGACCGAGTACCCTGCGAGCTCGATGGAGGGGTACCCTATGGCGAGCATGGCGAACTGTATCACTGGGAACAGCGTGCTGAGAACCACCCTGTCCGCCCTTCCCAGCAGCCCTGCGTACAGGCGCGGCGCGCCCACCGCCTGGGCCTGCGTCCCCATGTACGATGTCAGCAGGACCCCTATCAGCGCCATCAGCCCTATGTACGGGTTGCACCAGGCGCTCACGGCCACGCCGCCGATCATGAACACGTCGGCGTACCTGTCGAACACATGGTCGAGGTAGTCCCCTTTGACGCCGGCCTTCCCTGCGAGCTTGGCGACCTTCCCGTCCAGGGCGTCGAAGTAGCCGGAGACGAGGACCGCCGCGGCCCCTATCAGGAGCAGGTAGTGGTATTCGAAGCTGAGGAACAGCAGGAGCCCGGAAACGAACGCGAGAATCAGCCCGACCCACGAAATGAGGTTCGGGTTCACGTTGATGAGCCTTCTCGCGACCGGGGCCAGGGCGAAGTCCGCCCTTCCCCTCTGCCCGTCTAGAACCATTTCTCCAGCTCCCCCGTCCAGTCGATATTGCCAGGTCCGTATTTATCGGTATTCCCTTTCAGGATCCGTTCGGCGGCGTCCGCCATGCCCTCGGCAGGGATGTCCGATGAATCGATCTCGAATACCGGGATGCCGGCCTCGACGGACTCGCAGAGTATCACGTCCAGCACTTCCGCCTGGACGTTCTCCCTAACCTTGCCCTCCGAGTACCCGCGTGCCCTGAGCCTCTCCGCGAGCACGTCTGGGCGGCACCTCAGCACGATGGCCCTGTCGCACCCCACGCAGTGGGACATGTGCCCTTCGATGACGACGTCCCTCCCCGCCCTGTACGCCTCCAGCGACAGGGCGAGGGCGTCGACATCGACGCTGTAGGTGTCCCTCGCCTCGTCCCTCTCGTCAAGCAGCCCGTTGTCCCTGATGTGCTGGTTGAGGTCGAGCACGTGATGCCCCCTGGACCTGAGCTCTGCGGCGAGGCGCGTCTTCCCTGTGCCAGGAGTCCCCGTTATGGCGGTCATCATCGTATCACAGGTGCCTGTCGGCGCGTTCCAGCACCTCTTCCCATTCAGGTATGTTGGTCAGAGCCCCTACCTCCTCGACGACGAACGACGCCGTCGCCGATGCGAGGACCAAGGCCTCGTATACGTCGAAGCCGTTGTACAGGCCGCAGTAGAAGCCGGCGCGGTAGGCGTCCCCCGCCCCGGTGGCGTCCTTGGCCGCCCTCCCTTTGACCGCCGGGACGCGCATGCGCTCCCCGTCTATCTTCGCGGCGCTCCCGGCCTCCCCCTCGGTGCGGACCACCAGGGCCTTGTCGATGTCCAGGACGTCCCCTATCCCAAGGTGCCTCTCGATCACCTTCGCCTCGTAGCTGTTGCAGAACAGCGCATCTGAGAGCGCAAGGGCATCACGCATGCTATCGGGCCCCCACATCTTGTACACCTCCTGCGCAGGATCCAGCGCCATGCGTGCCCCTGCCCCCCTCACCGCCCCCATCACCGAGATGTAGTAGGCCGGCTCCCCTGTGCAGAAATGCACGTGCGACGACTTGGAGGCGTTCTCCGTGAGCATGACGCCCAGCCTGCTGGCGCTCCCCTGGGGCCCCTGGTTGAAGACCACCTTCTGCCTCATCATCGAGTCGTTCACGACGATCGCCTGAGACGACTCGCAGCCGTCTACCCGGACCATCTCGTCCATAATCAACCCGGACCCCCTCATCTCGTCCTCGTACCTCTGGGGGAAGTCCCCGCCCACGAACGAGCATATGGCGGTGGGGACGCCAAGTTTCGCGGCGGCCACCGCGATGTTCGTCCCGGTCCCCCCGAGGGTGGTGCTCTTTGACAGCACGTCCACCGTCTCGTTCATCTCGGGGAACCTGTCGATGGAGATTATCTGATCGATTGTCACGTGCCCGTAAACGGACAGGAACGGTATTCCGTCGGCCATGGGTAAGGGTATCGGCTGCGGTTATAATGACTTTACGAGGGCTTCCCCGCGCCGGCCACGCTCTCGTAGAGGTCGGCCATCCGTTTCGCCACCGCCCTCATCGAGTAGCCCTCGGCAGTCCTCCTCGCGTTCGCGGACATGCCCTCCCCGCCCTCGAGGCACCTGAGTATCGCGCTGGCGCAGTCCTCGGGCGTGTCCTTGAAGAAGAACCCGTTCACCCCGTCCTCCACCACGTCCAGGAACGCCCTCCCGTCGGAGCAAGCGGCGGGGAGGCCGCACGCCATGGCCTCTGCGATCGTGAGCCCCTGGGTCTCGAATCTCGACGCCGAGACCACCACGTCCGATGCGGAATAGTACAGCGCAAGCTCGTCGTCTGGAACGAACCCGGTGAATATCACCCTGCCCTCCAGCCCCTCGCTCCTCGCCAGGCCCTTCATGTCCTCCAGGGCGGGCCCCTTGCCCACGACCATCAGCTTGACGCCCTCCGGGAGATGCCTCATCGCCTTTATCGGCACCCCGATGTTCTTCTCGTAGGAGACCCGCCCCACGTGTATGACGACCCTCTCGTCGGCGATCCCGTGCCTCTCCCTTATCCCCGAGCCGTCGAGGCCGGTCGCGAACCTGTCCACGTCGATGCCGACGGGTATCACCGCCGTCCGTTTTGTGACGACGCCGTTCTCCTCGAACTCCGTGAGCGTCGCCGGGGTGAGCGCGACGACGCACTTCGGCCTCTTCAGGAAGTTCCTAAGGTACACCCATGCGAGCCTGGACAGGATGTGCGCCGGGATCGGGACCGGGGAGTAGAACTCGAGGGTGTCCACCACGTTCGTGCAGTACGTGGCGACAGCCGGCACGCCCGTCGACCTTGATACGATGAGCCCTTTCAGGGCCATGAACGCGACGCCGTGTATGTGGATTATGTCTGGGTCAAGGGACTCGATCAGGCCCCTCTTGCCGGAGGGGAACACCGGGAGGAAGTAGTCCGGGTACTTCCTGAACCTCATCGCCGGGAAATAGTGCACCCCCTCCTCCCTCCCGCCCTCGCCTGGATCCGGGGCGATTATGAACACCGTGTGCCCGAGGTCCCTCAGCGACTTGCTCAGGGTCATGACGGCGGTCACGACGCCGTCCCTCGTCGGGAGGTAGCTGTCGGTCATTATCGCTATCCTCATCCCGCGCTCACGTCCCCTCTTCCCATCCTGACATGTACTTCTTCTGGGCGTCCGTCAGCGAGTCTATGGTTATGCCCATCGAGCGCAGCTTGATCTCGGCTATCTCCGTGTCTATCGGTGCGGGGACGTCGTGCACCTTGTTCCCCATACCCGAGCTGTTGTTGAGGAGGTGCTCCATGCAAAGCGCCTGGGCTGCGAAGCTCGTGTCCATTATCTCCGCAGGGTGGCCCTGACCGGCGGCGAGGTTCATCAGCCTGCCGTCCGCGATGAGGTACAGCCTCCTCCCGTCCTTCATCCTGTACTCGTCGACGAAGTCCCTCGCCTTGCCCACGGAGGCGGACAGCCCTTCTAGGTCGCCTTTGTTGATCTCGTTGTCGAAGTGCCCGACGTTGCCCATGACGCAGCCGTCCCTCATCGTGCGGAAGTGCTCCTCCCTGAGGACGTCCCTGCAGCCGGTGACCGTCATCACTATGTCCGCCGATGCCACGGCGTCGGCCATCCTCATAACCTCGTAGCCGTCCATCCTGGCCTCTATCGCCTTGACGGGGTCCACCTCGCACACCGCCACGGACGCGCCGAGGCCTTTCGCCCTCATGGCCACCCCCTTCCCGCACCATCCGTAGCCGGCCACCACCAGGCGCTTGCCGGCGACCACCAGGTTCGTGGCGTTCATCCACCCGTCGAAGGCGGACTGGCCCGTCCCGTACCTGTTGTCGAAGAGGAACTTCATCTTCGCGTCGTTCACCGATATCACCGGGAACTCGAGCCTCCCGTCGGCCGCCATGGACCTCAGCCTCGCGGCGCCGGTGGTCGTCTCCTCGTTGGCCCCTTTGACCCCCCGCAACACGTCCCTGCGGGATGTGTGTGCCATTGCGATGAGGTCCGCGCCGTCGTCTATAATGAGGTCGGGCCCCATGTCCAGGACCCTGCCGAGGTTGGAGTAGTACTCCTCCTGGGTCTCCCCTTTCTTCGCATAGACCTCGAGGCCGTGCTCCGTCCTGAGCGCGGTGGCCACCGAGTCGTCGGTCGAGAGGGGGTTGCAGCTCGCAAGCCGCACCTCCGCGCCGCCGTTCGCGAGCGTCATGGCCAGCACGCCGGTCTTCGCCTCCGTGTGCAGAGCCATCCCTATCCTCACGCCCTCGAAGGGCCTCTCCCTGCGGAACCTCTTGTCTATCTCGTTCATCACCGGCATGTGCCCATAGGCCCATTTGAGCCTCAGGCTGCCCCTCTCTAAAATCTCGTCCATTCAGGCACCCCTCTCGAATTCAGACCTGAGGGAGGAACATATCCCCTCTACGGCCTCTTTCCTGTTGCGTTCGTTGGAGAACGCTTTTATCTCACCCTCGATTGCGCCGGGGTCCCCCCTCAACGCCCTCACGGCGGCCATGATGTTCTCCAGCGCCCTCGTCATCTCGTCGCAGATCGACACCGTCGCCGTCCTCGAAGTCCTCGACAGGGGGTTCAGGTCTATGGATATCACCGTTTTCCCCATGTCGGCCAGCGCCTTCGCCCTGTCGCCGTCCTCTATCGGGACGAGGATCACGTCAGACCCGTATATCCCTTCCCTGGTGCAGAGCGCGCGGTCCGAGCTGAGCCCCGGTATCCTGGCGTCAGGGTCCCTGCCGAGTACCCTCCCGGCGCCGTTCTCCTCAAGGTACGATATCAGGAGGGACATCCTCTCCTCCGTCCTGTGGAATATGTTCACCTCCATCTTGGCGGGGACCTCCCTCGCCAAGGCTATCAGGTTCGCCGGGTCCAGGGCGGCCGCGTTGCCGTTGACGCACACGACCGGGCTGCCCGCCCTCAGCAGGTAGGCGGCGGCGGCCCGCTCCGCCCTCAAGGCGGGCTCCGAGCTCCTCTCCCCCATCAGGTAGTCGAAGGCCTCCCCTCTGCCATGGGATATCAGGCCCGTCCTGGTCACGAGCCCCTTGTCTACCATCTCCGAGAGCCTCTCCCGCACCATGAGGGACCTGTGCCGGGGATGGTCCGCTGGTATGTTCACTCCCTGTCGTAAGCGCACAGTTGATATAGACTTATTCCAGTGGCGGCGGCATGCCTGATGTGAGGATAGTCCTTGTGGGCCCCAAGTTCGAGGGGAATGTCGGCGCGGTGGCCAGGTCGATGGCGAATTTCGACCTCGAGGAGCTGTACCTAGTGGATCCCTGCGGGATCGGCGAGGATGCCTACCGCAGGGCGAAGCACGGCTCCTGGATCCTGGACGGGGCGGCGGCGGTCGGAACGTTAGAGGAGGCTGTCGAGGGCTGCTTCCTCGTTGCAGGCACAAGCGGCATAACAACGAAAGGCGACAGGAACTACGCCCGAGTGCCGGTCCCGGTGAGGGAGTTCGCTCAGTCGCTCTCGGGGTACGACGAGAAAGTCGCCATCGTCTTCGGGAGGGAGGACATAGGCCTGTTCCAAGAGGAGCTGAACAGGTGCGACCTACTGATAAACGTCCCCGCGGGCGAGTCGTACCCTGTCCTGAACCTCTCGCACGCCGCCGCCGTCGTGATGTACGAGCTTTTCCAGGTCGGGCACGTGCCGAACCGGCCGGAGCCCGCCGAGAGGCTGGAGAAGGACTACATGTTCGGTTTCTTCGAGGACCTCCTCGACGCCATAGACTACCCCGAGCGCAGGAGGGGCGACACATCGGTGATGTTCAGGCGCATGATGGGGCGCTCCATACCCACGAAGTACGAGTACAACACGATCATGGGCGTGTTCGGCGACGCCTCTAAGATAATAAGGACCGGTAGGAAATGGGGATGAAGAGCATCATCCCGTGGGGCCCGTCCCCCCTGCCTGGCACTATCTCCGGGAGTATGCCGGTGGAGTCGCCTATCGCCCTCGTCAGCGCCTCGGCGTCCGCCCTCCCGATCGCCGAGTCGGACGTCGCCACCACCTTCCCGTAACGGGGGTCCGCATCGAAGAGGTACTCGCCCATGGCCGAGACGGCGGCGGCGACCGGGTCGTTGGAGGAACGGTACGCCATGGTGTACACCTTCTCGCTCAGGGTGCTGAAGAACGGCCCCTCCAGCATGCCGTGGATCCTGACGACGGCCTCCTTCATCATCTCGTCCGCCAGGGAGATGGCCCTGCTCACCGGCAGCGGCCCGCCGCCCCTCGACGGCATCTTTCCTATGTCGAAGAGGACCGTCCTGTCAGATATCTGTATGACCCTCCTCATCTGCCCCATCGCGGCCTCCCTGCGCCGGGCCTCGAAGGGCATGGGCACGCTGACGACCGAGATCATCCTCCCGCCGGACTCCCTGACGCACTCCTCGATGACGGGGATCGTGCCCGACCCGGTCCCGCCCCCGAGCCCCGCCGTCACGATGACGTTCATGTGCCCGGAGACGGCCTTCAGTATCTCATCCCTGTAGTCGTGCGCGAGCGCCCACCCGAGGTCGTGGTCCCCCCTGCACCCGTCCACGCCCCGGCCGGCCATGGATATAGTGGAGCCGTGGTCGCCGGTGTTTATGGTGACCACCTCGATCCCCAGGCCCGCCGGTATCCTGGAGACCGTGTTCTGGCCTGCGCCCCCCGAGCCGATGACGAGCG
>WRNL01000040.1 GCA_009776625.1 Methanomassiliicoccaceae archaeon
CGCCGCTGTCCGAGTACCTGCGCCGCATGGCGGTGCGCCTGTTCTACCCGATGGCCGTCCAGGAGGGGCCGCCCCCCGAGATCGCCGGCTACGTGGAGAGGACGGAGCGGCTCTTCTCAGAGGGGAGCGCGTGCGGCGACCCAGAGGCCCGCTACGGGCATGCCCAGCAGGTGTTCGACATAATAGAGCCGCTCATACCGGAAGACGAGGAGGAGGTGTGCGACCGGTTCCTGAGGACGATACTATCGCTGAGGGGCGCCTACCCGCGGAGCGACCCCACCCCCGCGACACACCAGAGGGCAGGCATGGCCGTGGCCGTGACCCGCCGCCTGTTCACGGACCTCGACGGGAACCCTATGCCCGTGGCCGGGCATGCGAAAGGCATGATCGAGCTGATCAGGGAGTCGGAGAAGGACAAGAAGAAGGTGATAAAGGACGCCCTCAGAAAGCCGAAGACCGAGACGCACACGGGCAGCAACTTCGACTGCTCCAACCTCCACAGGGACATCAAGGTCGTCGTCACCAGGCCCGTCCCCGACCCGAACCTCCGCCGCGCCTACCAGAACATCTACGACGGGAACCGCCTCAGCATCAGCTCGTACAACAGCCGCTTCGCGCAGCTGCTGAGGGCGCGGGTCCCCGCCCGCGAGGAGAGGAGGCTGTTCGGGAGCGGGATAAACTCCTCCCGGCTGCATGACGCGAAGAGGAGGTACTGGTACCGCTCCGCCGAGGACTTCGGCGTCCCAGACCTCGCCGTCCTTCTGCTCATAGACGGCTCCGGCTCCATGGGCGGGGGACGCAGGGAGAGCGCGATAGTTTCCAGCGTGGTCCTGCACGAGGTGCTGAGGAAGCAGGGGGTGACCCACGCCATAGTGGAGCACAGGGCCGAGCACAACAGCATGACGGTGACCCACAACATCCTCGTCGACTTCGTCGCGAAGGAGGAGGACAAGCTCAACATACTGACGTTGAGATCGGACGGCGGTACCCGCGAGGGGCTGTCCCTCTTCTGGGCGGAGAGGCACCTCAACACGATGACGCGCGAGGAGAGGAAACTCATAATCGTCCTGTCGGACGGCATGCCGTCGCATGTGTCCAGCGCAGACAGCCACTGCGTGCCGCCCGTGTCGGTCAAGGACGCCGCCGACGCCGCCGCGAAGATAATGGCGCGGGGCACGGACATAATAGCCGTCGCGCTGGACGACGGCGGCCGCCACGCCTGCTACGACGAGCTGAAGGGGATATACCCCTCGGTCGTCTCGTGCACGAACCTGAAACGCCTCACGGGGCAGCTGCTGACCATCATCTCGAGGAGCCTGTCCTGAGCGGCGGCGCGCGCGGGACGGCCGGCGTCGAGCATAAACTGTTAATACGGCCCCGCCCAATCACGGTGTCATGACAAAGAGGGACCTGATATCCGTGTTGGATATGAAGGACGAGTGGCCCGACCTGGTGGACCTGGCCATAAAGCTCAAGGGCGAGCGCGGCCGCCACGGCGCCCCGCTGAAGGACAAGACGCTGATAATGATATTCGAGAAGCCCAGCACACGGACGAGGATATCCTTCGACGTCGCCATAACCGAGCTCGGCGGCCACGCCCTGTACATAGACTCGTCGAACATGCACATGGGCCAGCAGGGGGAGACCGTCGAGGACACGGCCAAGGTGATGAGCAGGTTCGCCCACGGCATAATGTACCGCGCTTTCGACTATAAGGTCATGGACAGGCTCGGCGAGGCGGCCACCGTGCCGGTGATAAGCGGCCTGGACAACCTGGAGCACCCTTGCCAGGCCCTCGCGGACATCATGACCATCAAGGAGAAGAAGGGCTCGTTCCGCGGCAAGAAGCTGGTCTACCTCGGGGACGGCAACAACGTGTGCAACTCGCTCCTCTACTCCAGCGCGATCATGGGGCTGGACATGACGGCCTGCTGCCCCGCCACGCGGATGCCCAACGCGGAGATAATGCTGGGCGCCGCCCGCATAGCCGATGCCAACGGCAGCAAGATCGTCGCCTCCCACGACCCGAGGGAGGCCTGCAAGGACGCCGACATCCTCTACACGGACACATGGATCTCCATGGGGGACAGCACCCCCCAGGAGAAGGCCGTCAAGCTGTTCAGCATGTACCAGATAAACTCGTCGCTGCTCTCGATAGCGAAGGAAGACTGCATCGTCATGCACTGCCTGCCCGCCCACAGGGGCTTCGAGATAACCGCAGACGTCATGGACGGGCCTCAGAGCGTGGTGCTGGACCAGGCGGAGAACCGCCTCCACGCCCAGAAAGCGGTGCTGTGCACACTGCTCAGATGACCTGGGAGGACACGAGGTCCTCCGCGATGTCGAGGAACTCCTCCTCCCGCCCCTTCGGGATGGTCGCGCCGGCGGCGACCTTGTGGCCCCCGCCGTAGCCGCCCACCATCCCCGACGCGGTCTTCATCACGAAGGAGAGGTCGAGGCCCCTGTCGGTCAGGCCCCTCGCGGCCCTCGCCGACACCTTCACCCCGTCGTCGGCCTCCGCGAACGCCAGTATGGGGAGGTCCCTCCTCGCCTCCCCCGAGTTGAGCAGGATCCCGGCGACTATGCCGACCACCGTGTCCCTGACCTCCCCCCCGGCGTCGAAGTACTGCACGAACCGGCGCTCCTTGAGGAGGCGGTTGTCCCGTATGTGGGCGAGGGCGGAGGAGATGTGTTTCCTGTGGTCGGCGCGGTTCTTCTCGGCGTCCTCCAGCGCGGTGAGGTCGCCCTTGCAGAGCCTCAGCCCCGTCCCGGCGTCGTCGTACCTCCCGCAGGAGTTCAGCGCGGTGGCGAACTCCTTGGCGTCCCTGAGCCCCGGGTGGGCCTCGAACCTGGTGATCGTGTAGACCTCGCCGAACAGCCTCCCCCATGTCTCCTCGTCCACGCGCGACCTCATGCCCGCAATGGCCGCCTCCCTCTCGCCGGCTGTCAGGCCGCCCCACGTCCTCTGCCCGCCCCCCTCCTTCAACGGTATGCCGAGGCTGGAGAAGAACGCGGCGCAGCCGGGGGCGTCGTCGCTCAGCCCTGGGACCGGGGGGTCGTTGCCGAACTGCAGGAACTGGACGAGCGGCCTGTAGTCGCGGCCGAAGTAGCGGACGTCCTCCCCCACCCTCATGTCGCCCGCCGAGACCGCCTCCTCCAGTATCGAACGGTTGAGGCTGACCAGCCTCGACTCCCTGTTGTCCTGGAGGTCGCCGACGGCGCCCACCACGGCGAGGAACGCGAGGTCCCTGTTCGCTGGGTCGATGGCCCTGGACAGGAGGTAGGTCATCCCCGCCCCGCACACCTCGTACGATCCGGACATGCCGTAGGAGTGGGGGTTCAGGTGGTGGATCCCGCTGAAATCGTCAATGGATGTCTGGCTGCGCCGCCACCTCGGGTCGGGGATGTGGTGGTCGGTGACCACGACCCCCTCCCTCTTGAACTCGGACAGGTAGGCGCTCCCCAGGTCGCATATCCACATCAGGTCCTCCGCCGCGCCGTTGATCGAGGCGACGGCCTCATCGGTGATCTTCTTCTCGAACACCACCCTGTGCGCCTTCCCGAGCCTGTCGAGAGCCGTCGAGGCGATGCCGCCGGAGGCGATTCCGTCCGCGTCGATGTGGGTCACCACGAGGACGTCCCTCGCCGAGCGGACGGCGCGGGCCGCCTCCTCGAGGTCCCCTGCGAGCCTGCCTTGAACAACACCGTCCGCGTACATTGTATCCTGCCCGTCGGTATCACGGAACCATCAGAAATAACTATTGAGGGGAAATGCCTGCGAACGCCCCTCAATGGTTAAATCCGTGGGCCTTTAGTCATATCCCATAGATGCAGAATACGGGACATATCCCCCCCCCCGTCACGTGGGAGGATGTGGAAGAGCTCAAGAAGGCTTTTGACAGTCTAAGGGACATAAGGGACTCTGACGCAAAGACAAAGAGGGAGTTCTGGATGGGCTATTTCAGGCCGAAGAACGAGAAGAGCATAACCCAATAAACACCGGCACGATCTTCTCGCCCGATGGCCGTCGCTGGCAGTGAATCAGATTAATAGGCGCACCGCAATCCCCCCGTATGCGATCCTACGAGATCCTCCCCGGCGTGAGGGTGACCAACGACAGGTGCCTGATGCTCGACGACGGGCGCACGGCCGTGCTCGGCGACCTCCACCTAGGATACGAGAGCGCCCTCGAGGAGGAGGGGATGTACATACCCAGGATGAACACGGAGTCCATAAGGGACGCGCTCAACGGCATCCTCTCCGAGCACGAGCCGGAGCGGGTGGTGCTCCTGGGGGACATCAAGCACGACTTCAAAAGATCCAGGCGAGAGGCGGCCGAGGAGGTCAGGAGGATAATCCGCCTCCTCGCGGAGGCCTCGGACGTGATAGTGATAAAGGGGAACCACGACAACTTCCTGCAGAACATCCTCTCCGACATGGGGCTGATGGCGGCCGACTACATAGACCTCGGGGGGTTCAGGATGGAGCACGGCCACGTGGACACCGGCGTCAGGCCCGTCGTGATAGGGCACGAGCACCCCTCCGTGAGGATCCCCGGCGCGGTGAGCGGGGGCATGAAGATACACTGCTTCGTCCACCAGAGGGAGGACGGCGTGATAGTCCTGCCGCCGTTCAGCCCGTTCTCCGCCGGCAACGACCTGGCGCCCGACGGCAAGTGCATAATGGCGCCCGCGCTCGCCGCCTCCCGTTATTCTGACGCGGACCTCTACGGCGTGTCGGAGGTCGGGATAATCAGGCTGGGGAAGCTCAAGGACGTCATGGACATAACCGTCTGAGCGTCCCTTCTGGGCTCCTGCGCAAGGGGCGAGGAGCCAACCCCACTTAATAAATAAGAGTATTCTATTTAGGTTTTTCAGGAGATATTTCAAATGTCAATGACTCCAAGAGAAAGAGTGCTTTCAGCGATGAAGTTGGAAGAGCTTGACAGGCCTCCGGTGGCTATTTTCACCCAGGCCGCCACGATCAGCCAGATGGACAAGGTCGGCGCAGCCTGGCCGGATGCCCACAAGGACGCGAACCTCATGGCGAAGCTCGGCACCGCGCAGGCGGACATGTTCGGGTTCGAGTGCGTGAGGGCGGGCTTCTGCCTCACCGCCGAGGCGGAGAGGCTCGGATGCAGGGTGCAGGTGGACAAGAAGGACGCCGCGCCTATGATAAAGGAGCACCCGTTCAAATTCGACCCCATGACGGGGGAGTACGACGACCCGGCGGCCCTCATGGCCCCCGAGGAATTCCTGAAGGGCGGCAGGCCTGCCGAGGTCGTCAAGTCGATGGCCCTTATGAAGAAGTCCCACGGTGAGAACTACGCCATAGTGGCGGGCAACACCGGCCCCTTCACGCTCGCCGGCCACATGGTCAGCACGGAGAACATGGTCTTCGGCATGATGATGGCCCCCGAGGAGGTCGCCAAATGGACCGCAGGGGTCAACCCCATCGTGAAAGCCTACACCCAGGCGCTGTCCGACGCCGGCGCTGACGTCATCCAGATGTCCGAGCCGTCCGCGTCCACCGACATGCTCGCCCCCGACATGTTCGAGGGGGCCTCCGGCATGTACGTGAAGGACAGCCTGGCGAGGGTCAAGGACGCGTACTCGTCCCTCCACATCTGCGGCGACACGTTCCCCATACTCGACGGCATGATCGAGACCGGGGTGACCGCCCTCTCCATAGAGGAGAAGGTCGACCCGTTCAAGGCCGCCGAGAAGGTGGCTAAGAGGGCCGCGCTCGTAGGGAACGTCGGATCCGTCAGGCCCCTCTTCCAGGGGACTGCCGACGAGGTCAAGGCGGCGGCCGCGAACTGCGCTAAGGCCGGGTTCAACGTGATCTCGTCCGGTTGCGGCATCGCGACGGCGACCCCAGACGACAACATGAAGGCCCTCGTGGACACCATCAAGGCGTACAAGCGCTGATCCCCGTATGGGCACGGCCAAACCATTTTCCCGTTTTTACCGCCCCCTCCCGAGGGGGCGGGCTTTCTTACAAGCCTGCATCAGGCGTCCCCGCAACGTTTATTCCCACGCACGGCTATGCCGCACCCATGTCCGACATACTGACGAAGAACGCAGGGTACGCCGAGAGGCTGACATCCCTCCTCGGCCTCGCGCACGAGCCGGTGGCGGTGAGGCTGGTCAGGGAGGGCGAGGCCTACCCCGAGGGGCCGGCGGTGCCAGGCTCCCAGCTCAGCCACTGCCAGGCCGTGTTCCGGGCGAGGGGCGGCGAATGCCTCAACGTGCCCTTCGAGATGTCCAACTGCCACATAGGGGCGGCGGTCCTCGGGATGACCGAGACCCCTGCCAAGGCGGCATCCGGCGAGTTCCACGCAGGGATAGGGATACACGACTCGGTCGAAGCGGCCAAGAGGATGATGGACGAGAGGGCGATCGTCCCATACAAGACCGTGGGCGAGGCGGTGTGCCCGCTGGGGAGGGCGGGGTTCGTACCCGACGTGGTGATAATAGCGGATCTGGTCGAGAGGGTGTACTGGGTGGTCGCGATGATGACGGCGGAGGGGGGCGGCCGCGCCACGTTCAGCACCGCCCCGTTCCAGTGCGCGTGCGAGGACGTCACCGCCGTCCCCATGGCAACGGGGGCCCCCAACATCTCGCTGGGGTGCTTCGGGTGCAGGAAGAGGACGGACATGGCCGCCGGGGAGATGGCCTGCGGCATACCTTACGGTCTGATCCCGGGGTACGTCGCCAGGCTGGAGAGGTATGCGGGCGGCCCCCTCGCCAAGGCGAGCAGGGGCTGAGCCCGCCGGTGTTATCCGTTTCTGTATTGTTAACAATAAAAACATGCCCGCAGGCATGAAGGATGTTACGCCCAATAACTTTTAAATACGATGAACGGGGCGCAGGCATCGTCCCCCCCATTCCCGCCGCCGCCCCCACAGCCTGGAAATGGTCGGACTTTGGCAGAAAGCCGTGCTTTTTCACATGGTTTTATATTGGATAACACGTTACATGGTTTTGCAAGGGGTATGCGGGAAAAATCACCGTTTCCTGCGAGTTATTTAAAAAAGGAGGTATGAAATGCCAAAATACAAGGACGTAATCGACCTGTATGACGACAACGGTAAACGCATAGCGAAAGAAATCCCGTTGGAAGCCATCAGTCCGTTGCGCAACAACGCGATCAAGAAAATCGCATCTCTGACCAAGAGAACTGTTGCAGTCAACCTTGCCGGTATCGAGAAAGCTCTGAAGACCGGGAACATGGGTGAGGCGCAGATCAAAGGCAAGGAGATCGACATAAAATTGGTCGAGAACGCGAAGAAGATTGCGGCTGCAGTCAAAGAGAAGGTCCAGGTTACGCCGGACGACGACACATCCATCGCCATAAAGGCGGACGGGAAGAGCCTGGTCGTAATAGTGCCGGAGGCAAGGATGAACGCCGGCGTGGAGTACACCACCGGGTTCACATCCGTGGCGTCGGCGGTCACCGAGGCGATCATCGACGAGTTCAAGGTCCCCATGTACAAGGCCAACATGGTCAAGGGGGCGGTCTGGGGGAGGTACCCGCAGACGGTGACATTCGACGGCGCGAACGTCAAGTCGATCCTCGACGTTCCGCAGAACAACGAGGGGGCGGGGTACGCCCTCAGGAACATCATGGCCAACCACGTTGTCGCGCTCGTCAACAAGAACGCGATGCAGGGCGTGGCGCTCTCGTCCATATTCGAGCAGTGCGGCGCCTTCGAGATGGGCGACGCCATTGGGAACTTCGAGAGGAGCCACCTGCTGGGCCTCGCATACCAGGGCCTCAACGCGAACAACATCCTCTACACAATAGTCAAAAAGAACGGCAAGACCGGGACCGTCGGTTCCGTCGTCGAGTCGCTCGTCGAGAGGGCGATCGACGACAACGTCATATACGTGAAGGAGACGCTCCCGTCCGGGTACAAGGTGTACTCGACGAAGGACCTCCCCCTCTGGAACGCCTACGCGGCCATCGGCCAGGTAGCGGCCGTCATGGTTAACATCGGCGCCGCGAGGGCGGCGCAGGGAGTCCCCGGGACGGTCCTGTACTGGAACGACCTGCTGGAGCACGAGACCGGGCTGCCAGGCACCGACTACGGGAGATCCGCAGGCGTGGGCGTGGGCATGTCTTTCTTCTCTCACTCCATCTACGGAGGCGGAGGCCCCGGCCTGTTCCACGGCAACCACGTCGTCACGAAGCACTCCAAGGGCGTCCTGATCCCCGCCGTCACCGCGGCCAACTGCCTCGACGGTGGAACGCAGACGTTCTCGCCAGAAGCGACGTCCGGACTCATCAAAGAAGTGTTCGGCGACATGATCGAATTCCGCACGCCCATCCAGGTGGTAGGCGCCGAGGCGAAGAAGATCGCAAAGAAGCTCTGAGGTCGTTATGTTGAGTGAACCAACTGTAGAGTACGCGGGGATACCCCTTCCCGAAGTGGAGATATTCTCCCACACGTTGCTGAGCGCGGACACCACCGAGAAGGTGCTGAACGCGCTCGACCCCATCGACCGCATCAGGCAGATAAACATGACCGGAGAGAGCATCTCGGAGGTCCTGGGGAGCGGCCCCGGCAAAGGGTTGCCCAACAACCACTCCGAGCGCAAGGTGATAATGGTCGCCGGACGCGAGGTTGAGCTGAGGTACCAGGTCGGGGCGTTCTACATCGAGCTCGATGTGGAGGACGAGGAGATGCTGGGGGAGGCCGTCGAGAAGATAAGGGCCGCGTGCGAGGCGAACCTGCCGCGCGGGTTCGACCTCACAGTAGGAAGATACTCAAAATACAGAAAGACCCTCAGGGACTACAAATAAAGGTGAAAATTATGACAGCATACAAAAGACAGTTCTACCCTGGAACCACCACCCCTGCCAAGAACAGGAAGAAAGTGATGGACCCCAAGGTGAAATTGAAGAAACTTCGCGATATCTCCATGGACGACGTCGTCAGGATCATGGGACACCGCCAGCCTGGAGAGGACTACAAATCCATACACCCCCCGCTCGAGGAGGGGAAGGAGCCCGACTGCCCGATAAGGAAGCTCGTCGTTCCGATAGACGGGGCAAAGAAAGGGGACAGGATCAGGTACATCCAGTTCACGGACTCCGTCTACTTCGCACCCATATCGCCGTACCAGAGGGCGTGGATGTACCTCTCGAGGTACAGGGGCCTTGACACCGGGACGCTGTCCGGGAGGCAGATCATCGAGATGAGGGAGAGGGACCTTGAGAAACTCGCCAAGGAGATGATCGACAACGAGACATTCGACCCCGCCCTGACGGGCATCAGGGGCGCCACCGTGCACGGGCACGCCTGCCGCCTCGACGAGAACGGTCTGATGTTCGACGCCTGGCAGAGGTACGTCTGGGACAAGGAGAAGAAAGAGGTAGTGTACGTCAAGGACCAGGTCGCAGTGCCCCTTGACAGGAAGATATCCGTCGGCAAGCCCGCATCGATGGCCGACCTCAAGAAGAGGACGACCATATTCAGGGCGGACGGCGTGGACATGAGGGACGACAAAGAGGTCACCGCTTACGGGCTCAGGATACACAAGCTCAGGACCCTCGGCGGTTACCAGCCCTTCAACGTAAAGGATGTGTGAACATGGCAGCCAAACAGAAAGAGAAGCTCTTCATGGACGCGGTCAAGAAGAAGTTCAAAGAGGACCCGACCGACATGGAGACGAAGTACTACATCTACGGAGGCTGGAAACAGTCCAAGAGCAAGGTCGAGTTCCAGAAGTCGGCCCAGGCTATCGCCAAGAAGCGCGGCTTCCCGATGATGAACGAGGACATAGGCGTCCCCCTGGGGCAGAGGGCGTGGATGCCCTACCAGCTGTCCCACACGGACATATACGTAGAGGCGGACGACCTCCACTGCGTCAACAACGCCGCCATCCAGCAGGCGTGGGACGACATCAGGAGGACCATACTCGTAGGCCTCGACTCCCCCCACAGCACCATCGAGAAGAGGCTCGGGAAAGAGGTCACCCCTGAGACCATCAACGCATACCTCGAGGCGGTCAACCACACGATGCCCGGCGGCGCGATCGTCCAGGAGCACATGGCGGAGGTCAACCCCGCCCTGGTGTACGACTCGTACGTCAAGGTGTACTCTGGCGACGACGAGCTCATCGACGAGATCGACAAGAGGTTCGTCATAGACATCAACAAGCTCTTCCCCAAGGCACAGGCCGAGCAGCTGAAGAAGGCCATCGGGAAGACCCTGATGCAGGCCGTCCGCGTCCCGACCATCGTCGGGAGGCTCATGGACGGCGCCACCGTGTCCAGGCACGCGGCGATGCAGATCTCCATGGCGTTCATCTCGTCCTACAAGCTGGCGGCTGGAGAGGCGGCGATCGCGGACTTCGCGTACTCCGCCAAGCACCAGTCGATCAACATGGGGACGATGATGCCGGCAAGGCGCGCGAGGGGCCCCAACGAGCCCGGCGGGATACCCTTCGGGTTCTTCGCGGACATGATACAGTCCGACCGTGTCTACCCGGACGACCCCGGCAGGGCGGTCCTCGAGACCGTCGGCCTCGGCGCGGCGATATTCGACCAGATATACCTGGGCGGGTACATGTCCGGCGGCGTAGGGTTCACCCAGTACGCGACAGCGGCATACACCGACAACATCCTCGACGACTACGTCTATCACGCGATAGACGTCATCAAGGACAAGTACGGCGGGTTCTGCAAGCTCGACCCCTCCAAGTACGACGAGCTCATGAAGCTCGGGGACGAGATCAACGCGTACGCTCTGGAGATGTACGAGAGGTACCCGGCCATCATGGAGACCCACTTCGGCGGGTCCCAGAGGGCGACGGTAGCGGCCGCGACGACCGGCATCGCGGGAGCGATGGCGACCGGCATAGCGGACTGCGGCCTGAACATGTGGTACCTGTCGATGCTCCAGCACAAGGAGAGGACCGGAAGGCTCGGGTTCTACGGGTACGACCTGCAGGACCAGTGCGGCTCCGCCAACTCCTTCGCGTACAGGTCCGACGAGGGCCTGCCCGCTGAGCTGAGAGGGCCCAACTACCCCAACTACGCGATGAACGTCGGCCACCTCTGCGGGTACGCCGGCATCGCGAAGGCGCCCCACGTCGCACGCGGCGACGCGTTCACGGCCAACCCGTACATACGCGTCGCGTTCGCCGACCCCAGCCTGATCTTCGACTTCGCCAACGTGACGAAGGAGATCGGGAGAGGCGGGCTCAGGGAGTTCGTCCCGGCCGGCGAGAGGACCGCGGTCATCAAGGGCTGATCCCATGATGGAGGGGGACATACTCAAGTACATCCCGACATCGACGGTCGGGAAGGTGCTGGACGTCAGGGAGAGGGACGGGAGGGCCTGGGCAAGGCTCGACCGGACCGGGCTCTACTACGACGCCGAGTACCTGAGGCCGGCGGACAAGTCGGAGTACATAGAGGTGTCCTTCAAGGAGCGCGAGAGGGGCCCCGCAGGGCGGGAGGGCGCCGAGGCGGCCATCGAGGAACTCCGCAGGACGGAGGAAGAGGTGGACATAAGGCGCTTCACGCCCAGCGGCGGCGGCTAAACCATTTCCATTTCCCTTTTATTTTTCTTTTTTTCTTTCGGGACGAGCCGTAGCTCTGGACTCCCACGCATACTGTGGGGAGGCGAACCGGAAACCCCCATCCGCCCATTTGTCAATGCGGGGTCATTCCTTTTCCTCACAACTCATAGACAAGTTTCCGGTCGTGGAATATCTCTATGCTCAGCCTATCGTCAACCGAACCTTCAGGTATCACGTCCACTTCGGCGCCAAGGGCGTCACCGAGAGCGATGATCAGGCTGCTCAGCCGTATAAGCCCCCTTAGTTTCCCAGGAACTATGAAAAAATCATAATCGCTCCCCTCATGTTCGTCGCCGCGTGCCCTGGAGCCGAAAAGATATACTTTCTCTACCCCGTACTCAGCTGCCACACGGCCCACGATATCACACACCTCTTCAAAAGAGTGATTATGATTGTTTGGCATGGTTCCCACAATGCTGTTATGAACGCGTCTATCTAAATAAGTTCACACAAAAGCATGCCCACCACCTCCCCCCGCAGGGCGGAGGAATAGGTGGACACAGAGCGTTTCACGCCCAGCGGCGGCTAAACCATTTCCATTTCCCTTTTATTTTTCTTTTTTGTCTAAGCGAGCGGATGCGGCGGTAATCTTTATAAAAACATGGTCGCTGTGAGCTATAGCAGACATACTTCCTATGGATAAAGGGAGGGAAGGACAATGGGTTTCAATGAGATGTTCAAAAAAAGGACAGAAGGGGCGCTGATCCAACGATCCTCAGAGCGGACCCCGTTCATGTGCTGGTTTGCTGGCGACG
>WRNL01000041.1 GCA_009776625.1 Methanomassiliicoccaceae archaeon
GGGGCTGCAGCCCCCGTTCCACGCCGCAGACTTCCTGATCTGCATGGGCGGGGGAGCCGGCGCCGCCGGCGGGTTCGACAAGTCCACCGACCAGAAGGCGATAGCCTTCATAGGGGACTCGACCTTCTTCCACTCGGGCGTCGGCCCGCTGACGTCGTCCATATTCAACAACCACAAGATCGTCATGGTCATCCTCGACAACAGGACGACGGCGATGACGGGCCACCAGCCGAACCCGGGCACAGGGAGGGGCTTCGGGGGCATCGTCACGGAGCCCATCGACGTGGAGGCCCTCGTGAAGGGGCTGGGGATAAAGTTCGTGAGGACCGTCGACCCGTACGACGTCAAAGCCGCGGAGAAGGCGATGAGGGACGCCCTCGACTTCGACGGCACCGCCGTCGTGGTGTCCAAATGCCCCTGCCCCCTGGAGCTGAAGAGGAACAAGGCGCTCGTGGTCAGAGAATGCAGCGTCGACCAGGGCAGGTGCGTGCACTGCCACATGTGCGTGAAGACGATAGCCTGCCCGGCCCTCGTCAAGAAAGGGGAGGTCGTGACGACCGACCCTGCCGGGTGCATAGGGTGCGGGATGTGCGCTAGCGTCTGCCCCAAGGGCGCGATAGAGGTGGGGAGATGAGGTACTCGGTGCAGATTGTGGGCGTCGGCGGCCAGGGCGTCCTCCTGGCGTCGATCGTGCTGGGGACGGCGGCGATGAGGGCAGGCCACCAGGTGTCCATGAGCGAGGTCCACGGCATGGCCCAGAGGGGCGGCAGCGTGATCTCTACCCTGCGCTTCGGGGAGGGCGTCGTCAGCCCCCTGGAGTCGGCGGGAGGGGCGGACCTGATCATGGGGTTCGAGCCCGTGGAGACATGCAGGTACATATCGTTGGGCAACAAGGACACGTTCGTCCTGATGAACCTGGGGCCCACGTACCCGTCGGCGGTCGCCGCCGGCTTCGAGGAGTACCCTGACGTCCAGGGCCTGGTGGAGGCGGTGAGGTCCAGGACGGGCAACCTCAAGACGCTGGACGCCACGAAGGTCGCCCTCTCCGCTGGCAAGGCGGTCGCCGCCAACGCCGTGATGATCGGTGCCGTGGCGGCGGTGAGGGGCTTCCCCTTGGAGAAGGGGCTGCTCAAGGACGTCCTCTTGGAGACCGTCCCCGAGAACTCGAGGGAGCTGAACTCGAAGGCTTTCGAGATGGGGTACGACGCGATGTCATAATCCAAAAGGAAAAGAACTTGGGGGAGGGGGAGTCCCCCATTTTTTAAGAGTTATTCACGCCCCGGTAAGAAGAACTTGGGGGAGGGGGAGTCCCCCATTTTTTGATATGTGTTTGGAGGAAAAGAACTTGGGGGAGGGGGAGTCCCCCATTTTTTGATATGTGTTTGGAGGAAAAGAACTTGGGGGAGGGGGAGTCCCCCATTTTTTGATTGTATGTTTACACCCCCGGAGGAAGAACTTGGGGGAGGGGGAGTCCCCCATTTTTTGATAGT
Organism: Methanomassiliicoccaceae archaeon; assembly: GCA_009776625.1. Taxonomy (GTDB): domain Archaea; phylum Thermoplasmatota; class Thermoplasmata; order Methanomassiliicoccales; family Methanomethylophilaceae; genus Methanoplasma. The sequence goes on from WRNL01000041.1 coordinate 1,491, forward strand.
GAGCCTGTGCTTGGGTACAACGGGGCCCCTCCCCCGTCGCCGCCCGTGTTATTGGAGTAGACTAAGATCTCTTCTTTCATTTCCGATGCCAGCGATGCCGACGCAGTGTTGATGAAGTCCATTATGCTCATGTTCACTGCACGTATGGCCTCGCTCATCGTCGCATCGGGCGTGAGCTCGACCGCCTTGTCGTTCTCTACGGTGAACGTGTTCGGGCATGCCGCCCTGACCGCCCTGATCCCCTCCCTCGCCACCGGCACCCTGCCGGCCTCGAAGGAGAACGGGTTGATCCCGATCACGAACGTCATCATGTTGTTGCGGGCGCATATCTCCGCCACCACCGGCGCTGCGCCGGTCCCGGTGCCTCCGCCGAGCCCTGCGACGATGAAGACCGCGTCATGCCCCCTGACGGCGTCCTCTATCTTGTCCTCGTGGATATTGGCGCATTTCTTGCCAAGCCTGGCGTCGCCCTTGGTGCCCTCGCCCTTCGTGACCGCTTTGCATATGTATACCTTCTTATCTGCGGCTGTTTCGTCCAGGGCCTTCCTGTCTGTGTTTATGGCGATGGTGTCCACGGGCGATAGCGCCTTGTAGAAACTGCTTATGACATTGCATCCCGCACCTCCAATGCCGACCACCGCTATGCGCGGCTCGATCGTTATGGATCCCTCAGTTTCCTTTCTGTACGCTTCCATCTGTGCATCCCCATTGTCTTAAAGCGTTTGGATCCGGCGAAGAGGCGCTCGCACGCCTTCCCATCCTTCGCCGTGGTGTTTCCCATCCCTTCTTCATTTCATCTTCGAGGCCATCTGCGCGGCCTTGAACGACCTGCTGGCGGAATCCGCCTCGGATTCCGGCGACACGATCCTGTCAAGCACGCATTTCCTGACGAACTCCTCTTCGCTGAAGATGGTCCCATCTTCCACCATCAGCCTGAGCGCACCCATCTGGACCTCGTTGAAACGGATGAAGTACCCGTCTCCGATTGCGCCGCCGGTCACCCGCTTTTGCAAGCTTATGAAACCGGAGACGGCGTCGCGAATGAACTGTGACCTGCTATCGATTCCCTTCTCGGCCATGAATTCCTCCATCAGTTGGACTTCATCGACCGTCATCCTTATCGAAACCGCAACTTCCTTCTCGCTCATTCACACCACTCCGAGTCTGTAGATTCCATCCCTTCCAACTCGTAGGTAAGAGTATGTTGTACTTGTATTTAAAATGTATGACGTGACGTAACCATGGCGTAATCAGTTGTGTTTAGAAATCCATATGCACAACCGCCGGCGGCCAATCCGGCATTGGCTGTGAACGGCGGTCGTACAGAAGGTAACACAGGGCCATACGAAACGCCGGCCCCCTGGGAGGCCGCTTGCCCGCCCCTTCGGGGGGCGTCCATGGAACATTATTTAACAGGGGCGTATATTAGAGCGTCAAAAACGCCGGGGATCGAGATGTCTGATTATATCGAGATGGAGAGGAAATGGCAGAGGGCTTGGTCCGAGAACGGGCTGGACCGGTCCGAGAGGGACGCCGGCAGGCCGAAGTTCATGATCATCTTCGCGTACCCAGGGGTCACCGGGTTCCTCCATGTGGGGCATCTCAGAGGGTACACCTATGCGGACGCCATCGGGCGGTACAAGCGCATGACGGGGTACAACGTCCTGTTCCCCGTCGGGACGCATGCGACAGGCAACGGCGCCATAACCCTCGCCTCGAAGGTCGCTAACGGCGACCCTGATTTCATAGACTATCTGATAAGGAACGGCTGCCCCGAGGAGATGCTGGAGGACATGAAGGACCCCTTCAAGGTGGTCGATTACTTCAACGGCGTCTATGTCGACGACTACTGGAGGAGGTTCGGGTTCCTCGCGGACTGGAGGCGGTTCACCTGCACCCTGTACCCCGACTACAGCAAGTTCATGCAGTGGCAGTTCAGGAAGCTCGACGAATGCGGCCTGCTGGTGCAGAAGCCGTACTACTCCCCATCCTGCCCCGTCCACGGGCCGGTGGCGGTGGACGCCTCCGAGACGGACATCTCCAAAGGGGGGGACGCGGAGGTGCAGGAGTACACCCTCCTTAAATTCAAACGGGGGGACGAGTACCTCGTCGCCGCGACGCTCAGGCCGGAGACGGTGTACGGGCAGGTGTGCTTCTGGGCGAACCCCGAAGTGGAGTACACTAGGATAAAGAAAGGCGAGGAGACGTGGATAGTGTCCAAGGAGGCGGCGGAGAAGCTCTCCCTGCAAGCGGACGGCGTGACCATCCTCTCCCCGGTCGCCGGGAGGGACATGATAGGCTGGATGTGCGAGGCGCCGATGATACACCGGGAGGTGCCGGTCCTCCCGGCGTCCTTCTCGGACCCCAATGTGGGCAGCGGGCTCGTAACGTCCGTCCCCTCGGACGCCCCCGACGACTGGATCTCGCTGGAGGCTCTGAAAGGGGATCCCGCGCTCGCAGAGGGGTACGGCCTCTCCAGCGCCCTCCTTGATTCCGTGAGGCCCATCTCTATAATATCCATCGATGGGTACGGGGATTTCCCCGCCCAGGACGTGATAAGGGAGATGGGGATCACGCAGCCGGGGGACCCGAGGCTCGACGAGGCCAAGAAACAGGTCTACAAGGACGGCTACCACAAGGGCCGCATGAAGGACATATGCGGGCCGTTCGCAGGGATGAGGGTTGACGAGGCCAAGGAGAAGATGAAGCAGGCCATGATAGATTCCGGCGAGGCGGAGGTGTTCCACGACCTCACGGAGGAGGTAGTATGCAGGTGCGGCCTGCCGGTCCGGGTGAAGAGGGTGGACGACCAATGGTTCATCGACTACGGCAACGAGGAGCTCACCGAGAGGACGAGCGAGCACTGCCGCCGCATGGAGCTGTACCCCCAGGAGTTCAACGAGAACGTACACGCCACGCTGAGGTGGTTCAGGGAACGCGCCTGCGTTAGGCAGGGCAACTGGCTCGGGACGAGGTTCCCCCTCGACGAGAAATGGGTCATCGAGGCCATATCGGACTCCACCCTGTACCCCTTGTATTACCTTATATCGATGTACGCGAACGACGGGAGGATATCCCCGGACAGCATGACCGAGGAGTTCTTCGACTACGTCGCGCTGGGGAAGGGCGACGCCGGGGCGGTGTCGGAACGCACCGGCATCGGCGCGGGCCTGCTGGACGAGATACGAGCGGACATAGAATACTGGTACCCCCTGGACATAAACCTTGGCGGCAAGGAGCACATGACCGTGCATTTCCCTGCATACCTGTTCAACCACCGCGCCATACTCCCGGACGACATGCAGCCCGGGGGGATCATCGTGAACTGGTACATCACAGGGAAGAAGAGCAAGATCTCGAAGTCGAAGGGCGGGGCGCAGCCCATCTCGGGCGCGGCGGACCAGTTCGGCGTCGACGCCCTGAGGCTGTATTATGCGCATGTGGCGTCCATGTTCGTGGACGTGGAATGGAGCGAGGACACCGTGGTGACGTACTGCCAAAGGCTGGAGAGGGTCATGGGCGCGGTGGAGGAGCTCCTGTCCTCCGATTGCAGCGACGAGAAGGGGGAGATAGACGAATGGCTCGCATCGAGGCTCAACCGCCACCTGCAGTCGGTGAGGGACGCCATGGAGAGGTACGACCTCAGGCAGATGGCCACCGCCGTCTACTTCGAGATGCTGAACGACGTCAGGTGGTACGGCAGGAGGGGCGGGAGGAACAGGGCCGCCCTGGCGGAGGCGGCGAGGGTCTGGATATCCCTCATGGCCCCGATAACGCCCCACGTCGCGGAGGAGCTGTGGGAGAGAGCGGGCTTCGGCGGCCTCGTGTCCTCGTCGCAGCTCCCGGAGACGGGCGGGACGTCCAGCCTGGCGGAGTACAGGGAGGAGTTCGTCAGGGGCGTCATGTCGGACATCCTGCAGATCAAGAAGGTCACCGAGACGGAGCCCGAGAGGATATTCCTCTACACCACGCCCTCGTGGAAGGCCGATGTCTTGAGGATGGGGGTTGAGATGAGGGACAACGGCGGCCTCGACATCCCCACCCTGACGAAGAGATGCATGGCGGACGAGGGGCTCCGGAAGAACGGCAAAGCGGTGTCCGAGTATGTGAAGAAGGTCGTTACTGACCTGTCGAGATCCTCTTCTGGGTCTATAGGGGACATAGCGGCGACGGACGAGCACGCCCTCCTCCTGTCAGCGGCGGATTTCCTGAAAAGTGAGCTTGGCGCGGAGGTCGTGGTGCTCTCTTCGGACGATGCGGGCGCATACGATCCCAAAGGCAAGTCGAAAGCGGCGGTGCCGGGGAGGCCGGCGATCTACCTGGAGTAAGAGATATGCCTGCTAGGATGAAAACTGCGTCAGAGCCGTCCTGTTCAGGCTCCCTTCCCCGAACCGGCGTTGAACGCGCCGATCTTGCCTATGATTTCGGCGATGAACCTGTCATATGACAATTGGGGATCCGGCTCTTCGACAGAGCCGCTCAGCGGATCCGCAACGACGAACCAGACTGCGCCGTACAGACCTTCTCTGCTCAGCCTCTGACACATGGCCATGAGTCTCCCTATGTAAGACGTTCCGTGAAACACGGCATCCGTTTTGAAATGGGGCTCCCTCGGATCCATACACCTTGCTACGGAACCCTCTTCTTTCTTGACGATGAGCACATAGCCCAAAAGAGGCGGGATCGCCCTGTTCATGAGCTCTTTTTCAATTGCCATCTTCGCATCGACAGCGACGCCGACCGCCTCTTCCGCCCGATTGTTAAGGTTGTTGCCATAGGAGCCGTATATCGTCTTCAGCTCCACGGCGGCGGCAAGGTTCTCTCTGATGAACAATAGTATGTCCCACTTCTTTGTCGCCCTGAACCAACCTGGGAGCTCGGTGCCACTATTCTTGCTGAAAATGCCACTGACAGGCGCCCCGCACCCCTCCATATCATGTGTCATGACGTCGATTAGCCTATCCAGATGCTTTCCGGATGTTACCTGGGACCTCATCCCTGTGTCTACGACCCCTCTCTCTATCTGTACCTCTGCGGCTTTCTCCCTAACAAGGAAGGAATGTAATATTGCCTCCTCAAGCTCCTTCCTCAATACAGCATCCTCCCGGCGGGTATGCTGAACGCATAGTTCGCAGCCTCTGTCGCGAGCTGGGGATCCCTGTTCCTGAACGCCTCTTTCAGGCGCAGACGGACTCCCTCCTCGATATCGGATTGTCTGGGTAGGTGGAGGAGACGGAGGTATTGAGCCTGGAACCTCATTGTTTTCCCACGCATCTTCACGCCGTATGCCTCGACCACCGACTCTGTCTGTTTCGACATGAGAAGCCCTCCAAGGACCTCCAGATCCCATGCCTCTGAGGTGAGCCAGTACATATTGTGGTGGGGGTAGTAGCTCCCTGCCTCGTATATCGGATTCGAGCGGGGCGACATGTCCGCCAGTAGCAGCTTGTGAGCCCCCGCCAAACCGGGCTTTATCTTATCGATGGTCCTATACCATCTGCACCCGCTTTTTTTGGCGATGTGCCTCCTCTCTAGAGAGCCGCGGTTAGATTCAAAGTACGAACATAGCATGGGGTAGTCGGATAGATCCACTAATGTGCCGTCCGGGTTCCATGGGTTAACCAGCCAATGGTTGGGGCTGGCGGGGGGCCTGCTCCCAACTATGTCCCTGCTGCACAGAAGGGGGAGCATCCTCTCCGGCTCCACAATGCCGGGGGCGGCGGATACGAAGACGCTGTCGCTCCCCGTGGCAATTCCAATCCCTATCTCTACCCCGCTGTCCTCGATGGTAGGGAACTCCTCTGACGAGTATTTTATGAAATCCAGCACCTTTTGGTCTGCCAGAGACCATGGCTTCGTCCCTTGCTCGAGGTCGTGTATCACGTTCACGTCGAAAGCTCCGCCGTCTTGTCCTGTTTCCCTTTCTTGTATGCAACGCAGGAGTTCCGCCGCGTCGTCCTCCGAGAACATCTCCCTGCAGTCAGCGAATACGGTGCCGCTTTTGTCACCGTCTATGAGGATGATGGCTGGGTAGGCGCTCACTTTCCTGTCGAACGCATCCACTCCGTGCATCCTCACTATCGTGTCCATGTGGTGGCGGTCGGATATGTACCCTCGCAGCTTGCGGCCGTACGAGTTCTGCATCCACCTGTCGGCGCAAATGTAGCATAGCTTCCCGTCGGCTCTCATGGACTTCAACCCCCTCTCTATGAACCCTATGAACAGGTCGGTTCCAGGAGTCATCGTCTCGCAGGCCCTTATGTACATCTCGCGTTTGTCTATGGGGATGTCTGACGACCTGATGTAGGGCGGGTTGCCTATCACGACGTCGTAGCCGCCGATCTCCTGGAGCAGAAAATCGTCGTGCCTCACCCAGTTCTCAACGGTGTCCTTTGTCTCCCTTTCACCCCATCCGAGGCTCCTTAGGATAGAGGATATCCTATCCCTGCTTTTCGAAACGTTGATCCTGTCGATGTCGAAGGCCGTTATCGAATCATACAGCGCGTCGTCTGGAATCCCGTAGCGGGAGGCGGATGAGCACAGCCTCCGCACGATCTCCACCAGGAACCCGCCGTCGCCGGAAGAAGGCTCCAGGACCCTCTTTTTTGAGAGATCCACAGATGGGAGGTAGCCGCACATGTCCAGCATCATGTCCGCCACCCACGGTTTAGTGAATACTTCTCCATTGTTGTTGGCCATTTGATCCGCATCCATGCGATAGGGCTGAAACTGTTAATACTTGTTGACGCACGTTTCCTTATGCCGGCACCCCATCCCCGACATGACCCGCGATGGATGCACCCGATTATGCGGAAACGATAAAAGAGTGGATTACATGGATCATCGCGAACGGCTTTGAAACGCAACGGGCTTTTAGACAGGCGAAGAGGGGGGACGGCTCCCACGGCCCCGACGGATGGGTCGCAGGGAGAGGACGTCTTCGAGTGCCTCAGGGGCCTGGCGCTGGGAACGACCCCTGAGAGGCTGGGGCTATCGCTCCCTGCCGACGAGGCTGTCGTCTATGGCGTGGTTATGGACTGGGCGGTGGGCAACGGGGTCGCGACGACCGTCGCCTTCTCGACTGGCGACGCTAGCCTGTACTTCAGCTCCGGCGGGGGCATAATCGGGGGCGGTGGCCATGAGGGCGTGGGCGTCGCCGCGAGGAGGCTCGTGGAAGAGGCGCAGTCATGCCTCGGCAAAGCGGCAAAGTCCGATTCGACCCCCCTCCCTGGGAAGGGCGAGGTGAGGTTCTACCTGCTCGCGAACACGGGCGTATTCCTCGGGGAAGGACGGACGGCGGACCTGGAGGGCGGGCTCTCGGAGTGGTCGGGGGTGTTCGACAGGGCGAACGGCGTCATCACCGAGATCAGGCGCACGGCTGAAGGGTGACCCGCTGGGGGCTCATCCCCATCTTCTGTACAGGGTGTTAGCGATGCCGGCGCTGTCCAGGCATTTCCCCACCACGAACCCCACCATGTCGTCCACGGACGCGGGGCCGGGGTAGAACCCGGGGTTGGCGTCCATGATAACGGCGCCGCACCTGGCAAGCTTGAGCTCGTTCTCCAGCATTATGGCGCTCTTGGGCGTCTCCCTCACGACGAGGACGATCCTCCTCCCCTCCTTGATGCAGACCGCCGCCGCCCTCGATATCAGGGTGTCGGATATGCCGGAGGCGAACTTCGCCACTGACGACTCGCTGCACGGCGCCACGAACATGCAGTCGTACCGGAATGAGCCGGAGGAGATGGGCGCGAAGAGGTCGCCGTCGTCGTAGACGCGGTCGGCCAGGGCCTCCACCTCCCCGACGGACATGCCGGTCTCCCGCTGGATTATCCCCTTGGCCGTTTCAGAGGCCACAAGTATCTTCTCCCCTGGGAGCTCCTGGAGCAGCCGCACCCCGTATATGCTCCCTGAAGCCCCGGTGATGGCCACCACGGTCCTCAGCGGATCACCTCAGCCTTATGGTCTCGAGGTTCAGCGGGGCCTTGGTCTCGATGTTGAACTTCTTGTATATCGAGGATGCGAGGTCGGTGCACTTCCTGTCCTCGCCGTGGCCGATTATTATCCTGTCCGGCTTCGGCTCCAGCGATGATATGTACTTCATCAGCTGCTTGCGGTCCGAATGCCCGGAGAACCCGTCCACAGTCACACGGTTCATGTCTATGCTGATCGTCATGGACTTGCCCTTGTAGCTCAGCGCTATGTCCTGGCGCCCCCTCTGTATCGTGCGGCCTATGCTCCCCTCCGACTGGTACCCGACGAACAGCAGCGTGTTCTTGGAGTCGTCCGCCCATTCCCTGAAGTACTCGAGGACGGGGCCGCCCGACATCATGCCGCTGGTGGCGAGGACGATGCAGGGGTCCGGCGAGTGGCATATCTCCTCCCTCATGTCGGCCGTCTCCACCCTCTTGAATATGGGGGACAGGAAGGGGTTCTCGTTCTGCTGGAATATCTGCGTCCTGAGCTGGCTGTTGAGGTACTCGGGGTATGCGGTATGGATGGCGGTCGCCTCCCAGATCATCCCGTCGAGGTAGACGTTGGCGGTGGGTATCTTGCCCGTGCGCATGAGCTCCTCTATCACGAGCATGACCTCTTGGGACCTCCCCACCGCGAACACGGGTATCAGAACCTTCCCGCCCAGCTTGGCGGCGTGCGCCAGGATGTTCCTCATCTCCTCCGAGGCGTCCACCCTGGACGGCTGCACGTCGTTGTGGCCGCCGTACGTCGACTCGATTACTAGGGACTCCAGCCTCGGGAACCTGTTGTTGGCCGGGTTGAAGAGCCATGTCTTCTCGAACTTTATGTCCCCGGAGAACGCGACGTTGTGCAGCCCGTCCCCCACGTGGAAATGGGCTATCGCCGACCCTAGGATGTGCCCGGCGTTGTGGAACGTCAGCCTCACATCCGGGGATATGTCCGTGGTCTCGTTGTACTTTAGCGTTATCGTGTGGAGTATCTCCTTGCGGACGTGCTGCGCCTCGTAGTGCTGCTTCTTGGCCTCGCCGTACCCCAGCTTGATGTTGTCCAGCTGGAGCAGGGCCATCAGGTCCCTCGTCGGCGGGGTGCAGTAGACCGGCCCCTCGTATCCGTACTTGAAGAGCGCTGGGAGGGTGCCGCAGTGGTCGAGGTGGGCGTGGGTGAGCACCACCGCGTCGATGTTGTTGAGGGGCTGGGTCTCCGGTATCGCGAAATACGGGGTGGCGTCGCTGTTGGGGTCGAGCCCGCAGTCGATGAGGATCCTGCTCTCTCTCGTGGTGAGGAGCGTCGCGGACCTCCCCACCTGCCTGAACCCGCCCATGGTTGTCATCCTGACCCACTGCTCCCCGTCGATGGTGGGCCTGACGAGGGACCTGGCGACGGACTTGAGCAGCTTGTGCCTCTCGTCCATCTTCGCCCTGATGTAGCCCCTCACCTCGGACACCGTCTTGGACGGTATCGGGGGGGCCCTCATGACCTTGACGTTCCATCCGGACTCCTTCTTTATCTCGGACAGGAGCTGGCCCTCCCTGCCGAGCACCTCGTTGGGGTTTATTGCCTCTATTATGGCCTCCCCTGTCTCCTCTATGAAGTTGATGTCGAACACCTCCGCCGATGCGGGTATCATGGAGAGTATCTTCTCCCTGACCTTCTCCGGGTTGCCGAGGGCCGATGGGTCCGGCCTTATGTCCACCCTCCTCTTAAGGTTCTGGGCGAGCGTCCTGGGTATGTCGTCGTTCCCTGAGAACTTGTCGTATTCCGGCGTGTAGATGATGATGACCGACCCCTCGAACTCTATCGCCGAGACGACCATGTCCTTGGGTATCAGCCTCCTTACCTCTTCTCTCAGGCTCTCGAATAATCTATCGGGGTTCATGTGAAGTCCTACTGTTATCGATAATGTCGGAAGGTGTTTGCGCGGGCGGTCAGCACGGGTATACGAACCCGAGCTCCTCGCAACGGGCCTTGATCTGGTCCTGCGGCACCTCTTCGTAGCCCTTCGGGCCGATGTACGATATCAGCATCCCGTCCCCCGACGCGCTGTCCCTCCTCCTTGCGGAGTTGAGCGCCGTGATGGCCGCGTCTATCGCCTCCTTCTTCGTCATGTCCTTCTTGAACGAGGCCTCGAGGGAGCCCATGGCGAACGTCGATCCGGACCCGATCGATATGAAGTCGTCCTCGATGAACCCGCCCGCCCCGTCGACGCTGAACACGTGGCCGCCGGTGGAGTCGTGGCCGCCGACTATCAGGCCGAGGTAGAAGCCGTTCCGCATGACGTTGCCGATGAGCGTGGCCGCCGACCTGACAGACATTGGGGACCCCCTCTTCATCGAGTATATCGACACCTCGCTCTGGATGAACCTCACCATCAGCTGCGCGTCGCCGACGACGCCGGCGATCGTCATCCCGAGGTTGTCCGAGAGCGGGTACACCTTCTGCACCTCGCTGTGCGCGATTATATGCCCCATGGTCGCCCTGCAGTCGGACGCCAGGATCACTCCTTCCTTTATCTTCATCCCGATGGTCGTCGTTCCCGTCTTAAGAATGTCCTCGTTGCTCATCTTCTTCCCTTCATGTAATAAAATGCAACAAAATGCATCTGTAAGCATAACAGAGATGCTAATCCCCCTATTACCCGCTGTCTTATATACTTTTTTGACCCACAGCGCACAACGCCGTTTCCCCTGGGGCATCGGAGGGGGCGGGCGGGGGAACGCTCCTCCTTTATATAACTACGCGTCGCCCCGCCGGCACGCCCGGCGCGGCCCTCGGAAAGGCGGGGCGGGGCGGCTTCCGAGCCTGTTTCCCCCTCTTTCGGCGGGGGG
>WRNL01000042.1 GCA_009776625.1 Methanomassiliicoccaceae archaeon
GTGGGGTAAGCGGTTTATGGCCCGCCGCCGGGGCCGTGGGGAGAGGCTCCCCTATGGCATGCCCGGCGGCGGGGCCGTTCCGGTTTGTCTGGAGGTGTCACGCCACCTTCTTGTCCGACTCCTTTATCACGCGGTCCATCTCCGCGCGCTGGGAGGACGACAGCGGCGTCCTCTGCGGTATGTTCTTCAGGATGTCCACGACCCTGTCGTGCGCCACGTCGGTGAGTGACTTGGCGCCCGCCTTGTTCCAGGTCTGGTACATCTCCCTGTCTATGAGCGGGGGGTGGGAGAGGATGTTCATGTTGTTCATCGTCTCCATCTCCCCTAGGAAGTCCCTCCCTATGCCCACCCTCTTTATCGAGGCGATGTCGAGCGTCACGTCGCTGACCTCTATCCCGTTGTAGGGGAAGTAGTTCAGGCCGTTGATCACGTCGTCGATCACCAGCTGCTCGAGGGAGAACGACATGCCGAGCTCCAGCATGCCCGCGCCGTAGATGTTCGAAGCGCCTGCCAGGGCGGGGAGAAGCGACGTCATCGTCTTCTCGTGCGCCGCCTGGGCGTCAGGCAGCTTCGCGTCCCCCTAGGTGCCGGCGACTATCGCCGGTATCTTGTAGTATTGGGACATCTGGGCCACGGCCGCGCTTATCATACCCAGCTCCGGGGACCCCACCGGGGCGGTCCCGGTGTAGAGGTCGAAGGCCGTCGTCGAGCTCCCGTAGTAGTTGGGGTGGCCCGGCTTGACCAGCTGGGTGAGGACTATGCCCGCCAGCACCTCCGCGTTGTGGGTGACCATCGTCCCGGCGAGGAATATGGGCGACGAGGCGGCGCTCATCGCCATGCTCAGCATCGAGACGGGGAAATTGTACTGCGGCGAGTACAGCACCAGGTCGCAGAGCGACCTGTCCAGCTGCAACGGGCTCGAGGGGCACATCGTCATCGTCAGGAACGGCTTGTTGAACGCCTCGTTCTCGTCCCCGCCGTACAGTATCTTCTGCATCTCGAAGTACTCGGGGAGGTACTCGGGCACCGCGTCGAGCATCACCGGCTTCGAGCTGTACGATATTATCGAGTCCACCTCCCTCGTGGCGCGGCACACGTCGAGCCCTGCCAGCTCCATCCCCGAGACCGGGGAGCAGAACCAGTGCACGTTCTCGCATGCCTCGGTCACCTGCGCGATCTGCTGAATGTCCTTCAGCGTGCTGTTCCTTGTCTGGAACTTGTTCGGGGCCAGGTAGTCGACCATCTTCGACCCGACGCCGAACGTGTTGTAGTTGACCACGGAGCCGTCGCTGACCATGTCCAGGTCGAACTCCCCGTTGCGGCTGAAGAGCGTGAACCTCTCTGGCGCGCTCTTCGTCGCCGACTCCACGATGTGCGCCGGTATCTTGACGACCTTGGTCCTCTCGTCCACCTCGCACCCCGCGTCCTTGAACACCTTCCTCGCACCCTCGTGGTTGATGAGGATGCCAGGGTCCATGAGCACCTTGAGGGTGGCCTCGTGGATCCTGTCCATATCCGATTTGCTTAACAGCTCATACCTTCCTTTCATTGTCCTTCCTCCTTTGTCTCCCAGGGGCGGCTCATACGTCCGACACCATCCTCTTCGCCACGTAGAGTGCCGCGAGCGAGACCCCTATTATCACCGGCACCCAGATGTACTCCGAGAAGGGCACCCCCTCCGCGAAGAACTCCAGTATCGCGTCCCAGTTGCTCATGTCCTCACCTTCCTCTTGCTGAGGTTGCGCGCGATCGTCTCGAACTGGCTCCTCCCCAGCTGCGTTATCTTGTACCTCACCAGGAGCGACCCGGTGCGGTACGTCCCGTCCTCGTCGATCCGGGTGTCGGTCTTCACCAGGAACCCGGCGGTGCATATCTCGATGATGTCGAAGTTGATGGAGTCCGCCTCGTACTTGGAGCCCATCTTGTACTCCTCCTGTATCTGCGGTATCACCTCGTAGTTCCACCTCTCGCCCTCGTTGAAGATCTCGAGGAGCCGGAACTTTATCGGCCTGCCCTCCATCATGCGACCGCCTCCTGCTCCCCTCTTATGGACTCGAGGTTCTCCTTCTTCTCATAGAACATCAGCACCAGCCCGATCACCACGAGGACCCCGCCGATGACGACGGTCCACGCCGGCGTGGAGCCCGTCAGCACGAACAGGAACACCATCGCGACCATCGCGTTGAGGGCGCTGAGCCCCATGGTCCTCCCCGCGCCTATCATAGGGTACGCCTTGTAGTAGCATATGGTGCAGTACCCGAACGCGAAGCCCGAGCACGTGACCACCAGCAGCGCGGCGGGGTTCGTGAATATGTCTATGACGTACTCCAGTATGGGTATCCCGGCCAGCGCGAGTATCGGTATGATGATTATCCACCAGATCCCCGTCTCGCTAAGCATCTTGAGGTGGAACGCCGCGTCCGGCTCGCTTATGTCCATGCCCTTCGCGATGACGAGGCCCTCCAGCCCCCACCCGAACACGGCCATCAGCCCGCCTACGTAGCCGAGGAGCTGCATCCTGCCGGACGTTATCTCCTCGACGAGGCCTATGGCGTAGATGGAGATGCACCCCATCACTATGGTGAGTATCCCTGCGACCGCCCTCCTCGACAGCCTCTGCCCGGCGAACTTGGTCGTCAGTATCGTCCCCACGACGGGGAACGCCAGCGCGGCCACCGCAGAGAACGCGGCACCCGCGAACCCGGTCGCCAGGTACGAGCCGAACACGGCCATGGGCCCGGCGAACACCGCCGCGGCGATGAGGTACTTCTGCACCGCCTTCAGCTCGACTATCGTCCTCCTCATCTCCCTGAACTTCCTGAGATGGATGTTCCATATCAGGAGCACTATCGTCGCCAGCAGCGCGTTGGCCGCGCTTATCAGCACTGCGGTTACGAGCATCGCGGGGATCTCCCCGTGGGTCAGCTCGACCGCCTCGTAAAGGTTTATGAAGGGCTCGATCACCCACATCAGGCTCCCGGGGACGTACCAGAACCCCCAGAGCAGGGCCAGGAAGACCCCCATCATGTACCCGTACCTTACCTTCTTGCGGTGGTTTATCCGCCTCATCTCCTCTGCGTCCATCTTTCTCCTCCCCCTGGAACGCCCATCATCCCGCGATCTTCGTCATCTTCGCCACCGCGTCGGAGGCGTTCTCCGAGTACACGTCGGCGCCGATCTCGTCCGCCCACTGCTGCGTCACCGGCGCGCCGCCGACGTTCGTGACGATCTTGTCGCGGACCCCCTCCTTCCGGAGCAGCTCCTCGAACGTCTTCTGGTTGACCATCGTGGAGGTCATCAGCGCGGACGTCCCCACGTACTTGGCGTTGTTGTCCTTGCATGCGGCGAGGATGTCCTTCAGCGGCACGTCCCTGCCTATGTTGAGGACGCTGAACCCGGCGACCTTCAGCATTATCGCGACTATGTCCTTCCCTATCGAGTGGATGTCCCCTTCGATGGAGCATATCACGAACTTGCCGAGGCCCTCGTCGGCGTCCTTCCCCTGCTTGGTTATGACCGGCATGAGGATGTCTATCCCGCCGTTCATCGCGGCCGCGGCCGCCATGATGTGCGGCAGGAACAGCTTCTTCTCCTCGAACAGCCTGCCCACCTCTTTTATCCCCGTGGTGAATCCGGATTGAATCAGGTCCACCAGGTCGGCGTTGGCGGCCACGGCGTCGCTCGCGACGGCTTTCGCCCCTTCCGCGTTGTAGGCCATGACAGCTTCTTTTGCCCTTTTGTTCAATTCCTCTTGAGTCATGAAATCTTCCTCCGTTCAGACCACATCACGCGCCGCGTCCTGGAGCGGCACGTGCGATCCGCCCTTTCGGGTCACCCATGTTTCGCTTTGGGGATATTTAAATGTTGAGTCGTCATTATTTTTTATCCTGTAAATTTCCAATATATTGTATATTACAATATAAATTTTCGAGCCGATAGTATGATGTTGGATGGGATTCCCCGTTATTTTATAGAAACCATTAAATAATATTGGTTCTACTGCAAATTTTTTATTGTATCAGTCAAGAAAAATACATTGGTTTCTTGACACACGCCTTGAAAACAGGAACCGTTCCTGTGCCTCATCCCCTCCTTCAACGCCAGCCAGGCCAGCGCGGCGATGCGGGAGCCGCCGATGCCTCCAGAGGGGCGGGGAAAAACCATGACAGAACATTTTAACTACTAAAGAACCTTAAACTCCGGCATGGCGACGCGCGAGGATACATATTGGAACTCGTTCCTGCCCGTGTTCTTCGACAGGATGAGCACGATCATCAGGAAGAACATGACGAAGATCGTGAGCGAGCACGGCCTCACCAGCGCGCATTCCATCTACCTCGTGGCGTTGAACCTGCAGGACGGGCAGACCATGGTCCAGCTCTCGCGCTTCCTGGACCTCGACCCCGCGAACACCAACCGCGTCGTGAAGACGCTGAAGGAGAAGGGCTTCGTCTACGACGACAGGAAGACCGAGACCAGCAAGAAGTACTCTGTGTACCTGACGGAGTCGGGGAGGGAGCTGGCGAAGACGGTGATGACGGGCATATCCGACCTCAACAACAGCTACTTCGACGGCATACCCCGGGAGGACGTCATCAGGATGCGGAACACCCTCATCAGGGTGCTGCAGAACATGGACCCCGACCTCGACAAATACATAAGGTGCGAGCTCAACGACCCGTACTACACGTACCTCCAGGCGATACCCGCGAACATCGACTTCGTGATGATACCGAGGCGGCTGATCGAGGACGACTACTACACGCAGAAGAAGGGCTGATGTCAAAGGCGTCCTTGCGGCGCATGCCTACCCGCCCACGGTCGGCTCTCCACGAACGGCGTCGAACAGTCTAAAAAACATGTGATGCTATGGCGTTTACAGAGAAAAGTTTTGATGTATGCTCAATAAATATATTGAGTAGTCAACATTAAATATGCAATATGTCATATGATGATTTGCGTCATAGCAATGAAACTTGTTTAAAAAAAGGCATCCATCAGCTGACCATGCAGTTTTTCCTCCTCCGTGGATGCCTTGACCTTAAACAACAGAGGACATGATAAGGCGACCGTTCCCAAAGTGGATGCGCCGATTATGTTGACAGATACAAGATTATCNNTAACGTGGAAAGGCAAGTTTTATCTATCCACATGATGATNACAANCATATGTCCAAGATTCTGGCGATCGTCGCTAGCCCCAGGAAGGACGGGAACTGCATGGCGATAGTGAACGCCATAACGGACGGGGCCATGGGGCTCTCCCCGAACGTGCTGGACATAATCGACCTGAACGCGCTCAGGTTCACGAACGGCTGCCAGGCCTGCATGGGCTGCAAGCTCACCGGATCCTGCGTGACGAAGGACGATCTGCTGCCCATACTGGGCCTCGTCAGGGATGCGGACTCGCTCATCGTCGCCACCCCGGTCTACTTCGGCCACTCGTCGTCGCAGTACAGGATGCTCGAGGACAGGCTGTACTCTTTCATAGACAAGGACGGGTCGAGCCTGCTACCCAAGGGCAAGAAGCTCGTCACAGTTGTCACCTGCGGCGGGGACAGCAAAGCCGCCGAGGCGGTCGCCGGCGAGATCGAGAGGGTGTATGCGGACTACTTCTCGTTCAGGCCCGTCGGCAGGATCGTGCTCGCCGATAAGGGGTCTAAGCACGCCGCCGAGAACAACGACGCGCTCATGGATGAGGCGCGAGCCCTCGGCAAGAAGCTGTAAGGCAGCCTAGCTCCTGCCCCACCGTGTTATTCCACGTTTATTCCACGTTTATTCCACGTTTATTCCACGTTTATTCCACGTTTATTCCACACTCATTTCTACTGCAGTCAACTATATCGTGTAGCCTTACGTCAAAAAGACCCAACTACCGGCTTTTTTTGACCCTGCCCTCTCCACAATGCCCTTTTCTTTAAGCGAGGCTATAATTAGTTCTACTTGACGTGTTGTGAGTCCTAGTTTCTTAGACATGTCTGAAATCGTGATTCTGCTGTTGCCCTGTATCAGCTCGCATACCTCGGCCTCTTTGTCAGAGAGACTATGTACCCCAGCAGGGATTTTTCCAGTTGTACCGTCGCCCTTCTTCTCGGGTAGCCTGAACGTGACTTCAATCACATCAACGTGTTTCATCCTGTACTCTGGCAATGGGAGGTTCATCTTCCTGCATTCGTCCATGATCATCGCTATGCCAGTCCCATAGCGCTCGATGTAGCCCATCTCGAAGAACGCCTGCGCGATCGCTGGGTTCGGCGGCTTGGACTCATCCAAAGTGAGAAAATCCTCCTTCGTCCACCCGGGGGGCATGATACAGGGGTTGGATATGCTCACGTGGTCTGGGTACACCCTTATGGCGGTCTCTACCACGCTGGAGTAGTCTCTATGACATATCGCGTTCATAACGGCCTCACGCAGGGCCCTTTCGGGGTACGGGTACCTCCTCACCATCATGAGTCCCTCGACCACGTCAGTACCGAGTATGTACCCGCTAAGCAAGACGCCCATCGCCTTATCCGGCTGCATGACAGCGGGGCAGTCTACCGCGTCGAGTCTGATTAGGCGTCCCCCCTCATCGAATGCGCCAATCTTCACTACGGAAGAATAGAAGGTCCGCCCCGGCTCTTCCAAGAAAAGGATCGCGGCCGAGTTGCGCAACCCTCCCTCGTCCATGAAGCCGTGGCGTTTCAGCAAGGGCTCGTTGCTCGTCTCGGCCGCTTTGGAGCTGATGCGTTTTGATTCCAGACCTTTTTTCACAAAGAAGCCGATAGCCTCCTTAGAGAGGTCCTCTAACCCCACGCCCTTAGCGTGCATGTCTGTCCATGACATCTTCGCGTCGAAGAGGAGCAGCGACTTCAGTTCGCCCCCAGTTATGCGCTGTGTTGTACTCCCCGCCCTACGGTAGTACGCGCCGTCGAGGTCGACCAGGTAATCCCCTTTCTTGACCGTTATCATGATGCAGGATTTGCCCTCTATGTCCACAACCTCCACGGACGGCGTTATCCCGAGCTTGTTCTTTATGGTGTCAGGGAGCATCTTCAGGAGGGACCTCGGATCCTCGATGCCGGTGACTGTGCCGTCATCCTCTATGCCGATAATGAACTGACCCCCGTCCGTGTTGGAGAAGGCTGCGATGGTCTTCATATAATCCGGGTTCCACGACCTCTTCCACTCTGTTATCTGGCTCTCCATGTACGCATCCCTCCTTCCCCAGTATGTGTTAACGGTTAAAATGCTTTGTTCTATTCCGATGTAAGGCGAAAATGACCTACCTATATGTATCGCACTGGAACAGTCGGCATTACCCGTAGCCTACACTGGACGATGTTCGACCCCAACGTGTACGGCACATGAACAGGCTTGGGGGGGTGTCATGGGGGGTCGATCGGTGGTGTTGCGCCCACATAGCGGCGAGCGGGGAGAGCCGCATGGCAACTCGGTAACCGGCGTTAGCCCCCGTATGGTGCCTTAATCGTCCTGTTTCGAGGGGCCGCCACGCATGGTGCTCGCAGATGACGGGGGCGTGGGTCTGCAATGCGCCTCTGGGTCATTTCTCCTTCGCGACAAATGGGGAGTAGTACTCGTACGCCCTCTTCCTCTCCAGCGTCTTGGGGTTGACGGTGTAGCATTCCGCCGAGAACCCGTACTCCAGCTTCCCGTCCCTCATCCTGAGGTAGTTCTCGGACACGAACGCCTTCGGGGAGAACGACTTGTCCGTGTTCTGCTGGTCCCTGTACAGCACCTGGTCCTCCATCCACCTGAACTCGTCGTCCCTCATCGTCACGTCGAAGATCGAGCTCGCCGTCGCCTCCGCCGGCGAGGGGTTGAGGGCGGCCGAGGAGGACACGAACCTCAGGATGCCGGTGATCTCCCCCGAGCTCGTCCGCTTCGAGAACTCGTACTTGAAGAAGGACACCAGGCACTGGTCCTTCACCAGCGCCCTGAGCCTGCCGGTCTCCACGATCTTCTCGTGGGAGCCCGTGAACCCGTCCATCGTGAACCCGGTCTCGGTCTGCAGGAGGTTGGAGAAGGACACCTCCGTGGAGTACGCCCCCTCGTACCTCCCGAAGTCCAGGTCGTACAGCGTCTCCTCGGAGTACACCGTCTTGCCCACGACGTTCCTCTCCAGGAACTCCACCATCCTCTCCATCGACCTCATCTCCTTCTCGCTGGGCATGCTCACACCCTCCTCTCTTTCGAGACGAACGGGGGGTACCTTGCGTCGGATAGCGACCTCCTCATGGTCCCTGGGTCGACGTCGAAGCACTCCACCCTGTGCTCATAGACCAGCCTCCCCTTGCTTATGTAGAACCTGCACTTGGCCTTGAAAGCCACCGGCTTGAACGACCCGTCCGAGGTTATCTGGTCCCTGTACAGCATCTGGTCGTCGACCCAGCCGAGCTCCTTGCCCTCGAGCCTCATGTCGTATATGCCGGATACCGTCGAGTCGGGCGGGACCGGGTCGGACAGGAGGGAGGAGGCCACGAACGTCATGACCCCGGTCACGTCCCCCGTGCTCCGCCTCTCGGCGAGGCAGTACCTGTACAGGGAGGAGGCGTCGTACCTCTTGACCTCGCCCCCCGTCGCCGCGTCCCTTATCTGCTCCTTCGAGACGACGAACATGTCCATTGTGAACCTCACTTTGGAGAAGTACATGTTCGAGAAAGATATCTGGTCCGAGTAATTCCCTATGAGCGTCCCGCCCTCGAGCTGGTACGTCAGCTCGTCGGTGTAGAGTGTCTTCCCGTTGACGTTCTTCCTTAAAAACTCCACGATCTCTTCCATGTCGGTGTCCCTTTCGCCCCCAGGGCTTGCTGTCGGTGTATCCCTCCCTTGATAGATTATGTTTTTGCTGTGCGCCCCGTTATATACGGGAAACGAATCTCTTGAGAGAGCGGCATGGACGACGAAAATATGTTGCTGGTATCCATGCCGCCTGTGGTGGACAGGCAGCTGGGGGGCCGGCGGCGAAAGATGCCGCATGCCCTGCCTGAAACAGAATGGTGAATACATATGCCGAGAGGGAAGACACTGAATGGAGAATGCTGCATCTGCGGCAAAGAAGAGAAGAAGGAGCGCATGGGCAGCCATATTCTGGAATCGCATTCCCCCGAGGGCGGCGAGCCCTGCTACCTGGTCCTCGTGGAGGGGCCGGGCCCCCGCGGGCCCTACTGGCTGGTAGCCGACGTCGCGCTGGACGGGGCGCTCTCGGACATCGACGATTTCTTGCGGGACATATGGCTGGAGTGCTGCGACCATCTGAGCGCGTTCACGCCCATCATGGGGAGCGCCGCCAACGGCCGGCGCGGGCGCGCCCCTCCCCACTACGACATGAGCATGAATATCGGGGATCTGGCGGTAGGCGGCATGACCGCCTACGACTACGACTTCGGGTCCACCACGAGGCTGATCCTCACGGTGCTGGCAGAGTCAGCCAGAACGAGGCAGCCGTCCGCGGTTCGCCTGCTCGCGATGAACAACTGGCAACAGTACGCCTGCGTGGGGTGCGGGGAGGAGGCCGCGTACATCTGCAACGGGTGCGGCGGCATGTGGGAGGGGCGTTACTTCTGCGAGGGGTGCGTCGGAGACCACGTGTGCACGCACAAGTTCGTGCTCCCGATAACCAACTCGCCCCGCTGCGGCGTGTGCGGCTACTGCGGGAGCCTCCCCAGGCCCATGTCCTGAGGGCGCCGTCAGACCTTCTCGAGCCTTTCCAGCATCTTCACGGCCGCGTCCACGACGTCCCGGCCCTTCTCGATGCGCTCCATGGCCTGGAGCTGCGTCATGTCCGGCCCGGTTATCCCGAACGCCACTGGCTTGCCGAACTCCAGCTGGAGGTCTGCGACTAGCCTCGACGCCTGCGCCACGACCACCTCGTCGTGCTTCGTCTGCCCTTTGATGACCGCCCCGATGGTTATGACGGCGTCAACGTCCGTCCTCTCGAGCAGCGCCTTCACCGCCAGGGGTATCTCGTAGACCCCGGGTACCATCACGGTCTTCACGATCTCCACGCCGAGGAACTCCGCCTCGGCCCTCGCCCTCTCCATCATCATGGACGTGACGTCGTAGTTGAACTCCGAAGCCACCATCCCAAGCTTGTACGCTTTCATTGCCTCATCTCCTTCCTATGGGCCCCTCGTCCGGGAACCCCTGCCTCTGCCCCGTGCCCGCGTCGCGCCTCAGCCTGTCCGGCCTGAACAGCAGGTCGTAGGCGTTCACCGCATGCTCCCTCGCCCTGCCCTCGGCCAGGGCGGCCAGCCCGCCGTCGTCGGGCGCCTCGTCCGCATGGACGAACACCTCTATGATATGCCTGTTGGTCATCAGCTGCGCCCTTATCAGCCCGGTGGAGGCCTCGTGGGCGCACATCCTGTCCTTCTCCATGGGGCCCGGCATCCCCAGCGCGATGACGATGTCGCATCCCCTCTCCTCGATCAGCAACTTGCATGCGACGGGGAGGTCCTTGACGCCTGGAACGGTGTACCTCTCCACCCTGAACCCCGTGCCGGTGCGCTCGAGCTCGTCTATCGCGGCGGACGCCATGTCGAACCTCGCGAACGTCGTGTCGGCGACGCCTATCGTCTTCATTCGCGGCCCTCCAGGTCCCTTATCCTCTGGATGATCCGCCTGGTGGCGGCGAGGTCCTCGGCGCTCTCTGCGGCCCTTGTGACCTTTATGTGCCCCATGCCGCGCTCGGCGAGCCTCCTCGCCAGGTCGCCCTCGTCGAACCCCTGGTCGAAGCCGAGGACAATTATGTCGGGCGCCACCTCCGCCACGGTGTCGAGCATGTCGCCCACCTTGCCGAGTATCGCCGCGTCGACGGGCTTCAGGCAGGCGACTATCTTGAGCCTCATGCCCTCCGGGGTCACCGGCTCGTGCTTGCTCCTCCTCACGGTGTCGTCGCAGGCGACCACGGCCACCAGCTCGTCGCCGAGTGCCCGGGCCTGTTGCAGGTACGATATGTGGCCGGTGTGGATTATGTCGAACACCCCTGAAGCCATGACCCTCACCATGGTATCACGCGTCCGTCCCCGTCTCTTCCAAGAACACGTCCCATGCCTCCATGATCTGCCCGCCCGTGACGAACTGCATGCCGTTCCTCCTGGCGTATTCCGCCGCCCGCTCCTTGGACCCCGACGCCCCGTCGCCCCCGAGCATCTCGCATATGGTGGCCGACGGCCTGACCCCCGCCATGTACATGAGGGCGGTGCAAAGCTCCGTGTGGCCGTGCCTCGTCCTCAGCAGCTTGGAGGAGGTGTTCAGCAGATGGACGTGGCCGGGGGCCCTGAAGCGCTCCCCCAGATCCCTTATCCTGTCCTCCGGGGGGGAGTCCTTGAATATCGTCCCCACGTACTCCCTTATGGTGAGCGCGCGGTCGCTGTCGGTTATCCCGGTGTACGTCCCCCTGTGGTTTATCGTGATGCCGAAGGAGGACTTCGTGTTGTCGTAGGGGATGTCGTTGGGCGCCATCATCCCCAGGAGGGGGTAGGCGTCCCTGTTGTTCCAGAAGACGTCCGAGAGGAAGGGGAGCCCCAGCTCCTTGGCGGTCCTGTTCGGGGTCGTGGTGCATATGAGGCCGCCCGCGTCGCCCCTCATCCTCATCAGCGCCTCCGCTGTGACGAACTCGGACGCTATGGTCATGTCCGTCTCCCTCTCGCGGTCGTCGAAGTCGTACACTAGCACGATCCTCCCCTTCCTGATGTCCTCGAGCGCGAGGCCCAGGCCGTTGTCCGGAACATAGATCCCCATGGTATGGCAGGGTGATGGCGTTCCCATTACTAAACATTTTGTAAATAACGATTATCTGGTAGTGTCCGCCGAGCGGCGCGGATGGAGGCGCGGCCCCCGCCTCTGCGGGCCCTGTGCGGCGCTGTGTGCAAATAGAAACCCTGCATCGAAATAGGCGCGGCTGAAAGCCTCTATTTTATATATCTGGGTATATAAATTACAACGGTAACAGTTATCCATGGATGCGGCTATCAGCCACCGATAAGGGTGGGGGTTTTCATCTTCGGGCAGACAATTAGGAAGAAACGCGCTCTGTTCGCTTGTATCATGGTAATTGTGGCTATCGCCTCGTTTGCCGTCCTTACGCAGGGCGGCTCCGACGGCGCCGAGCCTGCGTGGGGCGCGCCCGTGCCGGCGGG
>WRNL01000043.1 GCA_009776625.1 Methanomassiliicoccaceae archaeon
CCGCCTCCCCCCCCCCCTCTCGAGCATGCTTTCGACATCAGACAGACCGCGCATGAACTGCCCTCCTCTGTCCGTGTTCCGCGGGGAGTATTTGACGGCGGCTATATCGGCCATTTGCTCCTGTTGACGTGTCTAACATGAAAAGCCATAAAAAATTTCTGTAAAAATCTATAAAAAATTTCTGTAAAAAGCCATAAAAAATTTCTGTAAAAATCTATAAAAAATTTCTGTAAAAAGCCATAAAAAATTTCTGTAAATATAATTAAATAGAATGGACATGTTACGAAGTGGCACGAAACATCTTGTTCGTAATAAGGAGAGGATTGAATGAGATACAATATCATCCCACTTGTCCTGGCGTTGATCCTTTCGTTGGGGGTGCTGGCCGTCTTGCCGTGCGGCGCCGCCGACGGGGCGGAGCCGACAGCCGTGACGGACGGCACCGGGGAAGAGTTCATATTCACAGAACCGACCGAGCACATCGTCACCATGGGGTACGCCTCGACGCTCACCGTCGCGATGATGGGGGAGATCGGGAAAATCATCGCCGTCGACGCTTACTCCACCTACGAGTACACCAAGGACGAACGCCTGAAGGGGCTCGACGCGAAGGACATGGGCAGCATATACACAGCGTCCAACAACGACCTGATCGTGGCCCAGTTCGTCCAATGGGTCGAGGAGGGGCGGATGGGCCTCGGCGACGCCATAATACTCACGACCTACACCAATGCGACCACATTGCGCAACGAGCTCAACAAGGTCGGCTTCGACAAGGTGCTGGTGTACCTGTCGGTGACTAGCTACGACGCCGTCGTGGACTTCGTGAACACCATGTCCGTCATCGTCACCGGCGAGGTGTCCCCCGTAGCCAAGGACATGGAGCTGGTCAGGGCGACCGTCGCCGCCATGCTGGACGGGGTGACTGACAAGGCCAAGGGGCTGGGCGTGTGGTACAGCACGTCGCTGGGCCTCCAGGTGAACAACACGGGGTCGATAACCGTCTCCCTGATCGAGGCGGCCGGCGGTGTCAACGTCGCATACGACCCTTCCGTCAGCGGGGCGAGGTACGGGGATGCCAGCACGATAGTGCAGATGGTCGAGAAGAACCCAGGCGTGGTGATATTCCTGTCGGACACATACCTGATAGACCATGAGTTGGGCGACTTCAGGGCAAGCGTGCTGGGCGGGGACAGGAGCATACCGGTCGTCATCGTCAAGTCCAACTGGAACAACTACTGCCCCGATGCCGCGGAGGGGCTGTGGGCGTTCGCCTGCGCCCTTTACCCGAGCCTGTTCGGCGGGGACCCGCCGCACACCGGCGAGGCGTCGGCCTCGAACCTGCTGCCCTATGCCGCCGGCGGCGCCGTCACGGTGACCGCCATGCTCGGCGCGGCGTACGTCCTCATGCGGAGGATATGAGCCTATCGGAAGGTCACGCCCTAATACATACCCAGAGAAGGAAACCATCATGATCACAGACACAGGCAAAAGGAAGAGGAGGCTTGCCCTGACGGTCGCCGCGCTCGCCGCGATACTCGCCGCATCGGTCCTGCTGGACCTCTCGTGGGCCGCTAACCCGCTGCCTCTCCGCGAGGTCTTCAACGCGCTCATAGGCCGCGGCACCTGGGCGAGCGACATAATCGTAAACACGATTAACGCTCCCAGGGTCACCTTCGGGCTGTTCGTCGGCGCGGCGCTGGGCGTCACCGGCGGCGTGATGCAGGCGGTGTTCAGGAACCCCCTCGCGTCCCCCTACCTCCTCGGGCTGTCCTCCGGGGCCTCCCTAGGGGCGGCGATAGCGATAATGTTCTCGATACCTTTCATACCGCTGGCGGTGACCAAGCCCGCGCTCGCCTTCGCGTTCTGCCTCGGCACCATGCTCCTCGTGTACATGCTGTCGAGGGCGGGCGGCAACGTCAGGACGGAGACGCTGATCCTCGCCGGGGTCGCTGTCTCCTCCCTGATATCGGCGGCGGTGTCCTTCCTGACTTACATAGCCCCGAGCGAGAAGATGGGCGACATCGTATTCTGGTCCATGGGCAGCCTGTCCAAGGTCACCTGGGAGGAGATGGCCTTCGCCATACCCGTGATCGTCGTGGGGATAGTAGTGATGCTGGCGCAGTCCAAGAACCTGAACGCCATGATGCTCGGCGACTCCCATGCGATGGATCTCGGCGTGGATGTCAGGAAGGTCAGGCTGTTCCTCCTCATCGTCTCCTCCCTCGTGGTCGCGGCGGCGGTCGCCTTCGTTGGGGCGATAGGCTTCATAGGGCTGGTGATACCCCACATATTCAGGCTCCTCCTCGGCCCGGACAACCGCGTCATCCTTCCGCTGAGCGCGTTCGGCGGGGCGGCGTTCATACTCCTGTGCGACTACGTGGCCCATATGGTGGCCCCGCTGTACGGGGTGATGCCCATCGGCGTGGTGACGGCGTTCATCGGCGCCCCCTTCTTCATATACCTTCTCTCGAGGAAGAGGAGCGAGGTGGGATGGTGAGCATCCTCGAGACCGACTCGCTGTCGTACAGGTACGACGAGAAGACCGTCCTCGACCAGATAACACTGGGCATAAAGGGCGGGGAGGTCATAGGCATCCTCGGGCCGAACGGCTGCGGGAAGACCACCCTGCTCAAGAACCTCAACAAGAACCTGAGGCCGCACGGCGGGTGCGTCCTGATCGACGGGGCGGACCTAGAGGGGGTCTCTAAGAAGGAGATAGCCCGGAGCATAGCCGTCGTCCCCCAGTCCAACGAGATAAGGTTCGCCTTCACCGTGAGGGAGATAGTGACCATGGGCAGGATGCCCTTCCAGGAGTCGCTGAGGGGCGAGAGCCGCGCCGACCTGGAGATAATAGGGTGGGCCCTGGAGCAGACCGGCCTGACCGACCTCGCCGACAGGCACATCAACACCCTCAGCGGGGGGGAGAGGCAGCGCGCGGTGATAGCCAGGGCGATAGCCCAGACCCCCGGGGTGATACTCATGGACGAGCCCACGCTGCACCTGGACATAAACATGCAGTTCGAGGCCCTGGACCTGATCCACAGGCTCTCGAGGGAGAACGACCTCACCGTGGTGATAGTGTCCCACGACCTCCCGATGGTGACGAGGTACTGCGACCGCGTCGTGCTCATACACGGCCACAGGGTGTTCGCCGTCGGGCCCCCCGAGGAGGTCCTGACCAAGGAGAACATGAAGACCGTGTTCAACGTGGACGCCGAGCTGGAGAGGGACCCCCGCACCGGGAGGAGCACCGTGCGCCTCTTCGGGTCGTGCAGGTGACGCGGGCCGCACGGCTCACTTTATCTGCGAGAGGACCGAGATTGCCCCGGCGTGGCCCTGTGCGGCGGCGAGCCGGATCCAGCGCAGGGCGGCCTCGAAGTCCTTCGGCACGCCTATGCCCTTGGAGCACATCACGCCCAGGTTGTACTGTGCGTCCGCATCGCCCTGATCGGCCGCGAGCCTGTACCACCTGGCGGCCTCCACGTCGTTCTTGGCCACGCCCTCCCCGCTGAGGTACATCCAGCCGAGGCTGTACTGTGCGGAAGGGTGGCCCTGCTCGGCCGCGAGCCTGTACCACCTGAGCGCCTCGGCATGATTCTGCGGCACGCCCGACCCTTTGGAGTATATGTTGCCCAGGTTGCACTGCGCGTCCGCATCGCCACGCTCGGACGCAAGCCTGTACCACTTGATGGCCTCTGGGATGTCCTTGCCCACCCCGGTCCCGTTCTCGTACATGAGGCCGATGTTGTACATCGCCTCCCCGTTGCCCTGGTCTGCGGAGAGCCTGTACCACTTCAGGGCCTCCTTGTGATCCTGCGGCACGCCCGCGCCGTTCCCGTATGCCCATCCCATGCTGATCTGCGCATCCATATGGCCCTGGTCGGCGGCGAGCCTGCACCACTTTAGAACCTCCGACAGGTCCTCGGGCACACCCTTCCCGTCCGCATACATCATGCCGAGGTCGTACTGCGCGTCCATATGGCCCTGGTCGGCAGCGAGCCTGTACCACTTCAGGGCCTCCGCGTAGTCCTGACCGACCCCTATGCCTTCCTCGAAAGATGCGCCCATGGCGTACTGCGCGTCCGCGTAGCCCTGCTCCGCGGCGAGTAAGTACCACTTCAGAGCCTCCACGGGGTCCTCTGACACCCCCATCCCGTTCAAATACATCACGCCCATGTGAAACTGCGCTCCAGCATGGTCCAGCTCCGCCGCGAGCATGTACCACTTCACGGCCTCCCCATAGTCCTGCGGCACGCCCTTCCCGAAATAATGCATCGTCCCGAGGTTGTACTGTGCGTCCGCATGGCCCTGCTCCGCCGCCAGCGTGTACCACCTTATCGCCTCTGCGTGGTCCTCCGGTACGCCTGACCCGTGCTCACACGCCCAGCCGAGGTTGTTCTGCGCGTCCGAGTCCTCCTGTTCAGCGGCAAGGAGCCACCACCTGGCCGCCTCCACTGGGTTAGGGGGCACGCCTTTCCCCTGGTCGTGCATCACCCCGACGTTGTACTGCCCGGCGGCAGAGCCCTGCTCCGCCGCCTTCATGTACCACCTCATGGCCTCCCCGTAGTCCTGTTCCGCGCCTATCCCGCGATCATACATCAATCCCAGGCCGATCTGCGCATTCTCGTTGCCCTGCCCCGCGGCGAGGAGGTACCACCTCATGGCCTCCCCGTAGTCCTGCGGCACTCCCACCCCGAGAGCGTATATCGCCCCTATGCTGGCCTGTGCACGGGGGTGCCCCTGCCTCGCGGCGCGGAGGTACCACTTCGCGGCCTCCCCGTGGTCCTGCGGCACGCCCGTGCCGTCAGCGTACGACGCGGCAAGGTTCGCCTGCGCGGCCGGCAGCCCCTGCTCGGCGGCGAGGGCGTACAGCCTCGCCGCCTCGGTCGAGTCCTGCGGCACGCCTTCCCCCCACTCGTACTTAAAGCCGAGGTTGTTCTGCGCGTCCGCGTCCCCCTGATCGGCAGCGAGCCTGTACCACCTCGCGGCCTCCTCGTCGCTCTGCGGGACCCCCCTCCCGTAATCGTACATCGCCCCGAGCCTGCACTGCGCATAAGGCTCCCCCTGCTCTGCGGCGAGGGTGTACCACCTCGCCGCCTCGGCCTCGTCTAGCGGCAGGCCGAGCCCGTTGGCGTACATCCAGCCCATGTTGGTCTGCGCGGCCGCGCTCCCCTGAGCCGCCGACAGCCTGAGCCACCTAGCCGCCTCGGCGTAGTCCTGCGCCACGCCCTTGCCATACAGATACCTCTTGCCCAGCTCGCACTGCGCCCCGGCGTCGCCGCCCTCCGCCCAGGCCCTGACCTCTTTGACGTCTGCCATGCGACGGAACCTTGGTGTGTAAATATAGATTTTCGTCATCATGCCCCATAGGTCACAGTGCCCGTCACGACCCTTGGCGCGGAGCCACAGGAAAGAATCATTAAATATTATCTCTTATTATCAGGGCATACCGCCCTGGTAGTGTAGCGGCCTATCATGAGGCCCTGTCGAGGCCTCGACTCGGATTCGAATTCCGGCCAGGGCGCCATTGTCCCCCCATTTTCCGTATTGCGATCGTCGAATGGTAGCTACCAAAAATTCTTTTTACCATGTGCGTTACCCAATGGCATGAGGTGGATGCTCAGGAGCAAGATCCATAGGGCGACGGTCACGGACACCCGGCTCGACTACGAGGGCAGCATCACCATAGACGGGGACCTCCTGGAGAGGGCGGGGATATGGGTCGGCGAGAAAGTGACGATAGCGAATGTCAGCAACGGCGCCCGTTTCGAGACCTACGTGTTCAAAGGGGACGCCGGCTCCGGCACCGTGGCGGTGAACGGGGCGGCGGCCAGGCTATGCGAGAAAGGCGACAAGATCATAATCATGGGGTACGAGCTGACCTCGGAGCCGATCGGCTCTAAGGCGATCCTTGTGGACGGGGGCAACAGGGTCGTCAAGGAAGTAGTGTACTGATGTACCGAGTGTTCTCCGACGGAGGGTCGAGGGGCAACCCGGGCCCCGCCGCCTACGCCATCGTGGTCACCAAGGACGGCGAGATCGTCCACCAGCACGCCGAGTTCCTGGGGGTGAGGACCAACAACTACGCAGAGTACCGGGGGCTGATAGCGGGCCTGGCGAAGGCCATAGAGCTGGGGGCCGACAGCGCGGAGTTCGTCATGGACTCCGAGCTCGTGGTGAAACAGATGACCGGCGAGTACGAGATCAGGAGCGGGAGCCTCAGGGACCTATACCTTGATGCGGCGGCCCTCGCATCGATGATCCCCCATGCCACCTTCAGGAGCGTGCGGCGATCCGAGATGCTCATCCCGGTCGCGGACGCGTTGCTGAACAAAGAGCTGGACCTGCATCAGTGACCGAGTATCGCCGCGGGGAGACCCTCTACCTTGACCAGCCTCTGCTCGCCCGACGACATGTCCCTCAGCGTGACGGAGCCGCTCGCCATCTCCTCTGCGCCGACTATCACCGCGTACCTCGAGCCGACGGCGGACGCATGCTTCATCGCCTTCGCCATCTTCCTGTCCGCGAGGTCCACGTCCGCCGACACCCCGTTCCTCCTGAGCATCCCCACGACCTCGAACGCCCTCGCCCTCATGTCCTCGGAGACCGCCACCACGTAGGCGTCCACCCTCTCCCCCTGGAAAGGGGCGCCCTCCTTCTCCAGCGCCAGGAGCGCCCTGTCGAACCCTATAGCGAACCCCGTGGAGAACACCGGCTCGCCGCCGAACAGCTCCGACAGGGCGTAGGACCCCCCGCCGCATATCTGCTTCTCCGCGCCCAGGGCGGGCGCCTCGATCTCGAAGACCATCCCCGTGTAGTAGTCCAGCCCGCGGACGATGCCGAGGTCTATCTCGGGGGGGTCGACGCCCATGGCGGCCAGGTAGCCCAGCACCTGCCTCAGATACCCCGGCTCCTCGCCGGCGATGCCGTCCAGAGCCTCGATGCCGCCTGATACACGTGCGACCCCTATCGCGGACTCCGCGCCCTCCTGTGACGCGCCTGCTGCCTCCATCAGGGACAGCGCCTCGTCGTAGAGCCTCTTGTCCAGCCTCTGGAGCACCTCTGGCGCCCTGTCGGGGGGAACCCCCGCCTCGGCGAGACGCCTCCTCAGCACCCCGATGTGGCCGATCCTCGCCCTGTACCCCTTCAGGCCGAGCGCCTTCACCATCTCGAGGGCGGTGGCGACCGCCTCGGCGTCCGTCTGAGGGGTCGCTGCGCCGACGATCTCCGCGCCGAACTGGAAGAACTCCCTGTACCTCCCGCTCTGTGGCCTCTCGTACCTGAAGCATTGGCCGAAATAGAACATCTTGACCGGCTTGGGGTCGTTGCTCATGCTGTTGACGAAGGACCTTATCGCCGGCGCCGTCATCTCGGGCCTGAGTGCCAGGTCGCGGCCGCCCTTGTCCTTGAATGCGTACAGCTCGTTGAGGATGTTCGGCCCGGACTTGAGGACGAAGAGCTCGGCCTCCTCGAAGATCGGGGTCTGCACCTCCCTGAACCCGGCCCGCTTGGCCGTCTGCCGCAGGACGCCCTCGTAGAACCTTCTCCTCTCCATCTCGTCCGGCAAGAAATCCCTCGTGCCCCTGGGGCTCTGAATCATGGTCAAGTCGATGGGGTGAGGGTATATTAGGGTGTTGTTGCGGGGCGCCCCCCTCACTCGTACCTTCCCACGAACTCGATTAGGAGTTGGATCTCGCCCTTGAGCGCGTCCCTAAACAGACGATCTCCGGCACGATGGCCTCCAGCTCCTCCTTGACCATGATGGCTACTGCCGTCACATTTTCCAATATGTCACCTGAAACCGTTGCGTCCCCGTCGAGGATGTCATCTGTAACCGATTTCTGCTAATATACGTTCACAGGATCCTTTGAGCTCCGGAACCCAATTCGTCACTGTCTCCCAGAGGGACGATATACGTATTTTCCCATAGTCGTGAACTATTATGTTCCTTAACCCGATTATGTTCTTCCACGGGATGTCGAAGTTTTCCTCCATTAACTCGAAAGACAGGAGTTTCACTGTTTCCCCTATCTGAGAGAGATAAAAAGCACAGCATACTTGGAAGAATTTGTTACTGAAGAAGTCTTCTTCAACCTTACCGAAAAACTCGATGCACTCCCCTATGTCATTGCAACAATTGACTATCGCTTCCAGAGCAGTTTTGTCATCCTTCATACACGATGACTCCTTCGGAGCGGATCACGCTCAAAAAGTCAGGATCGATCGATATACTATCTAAGAGGTCTATGTCGTGCCCTATCGCCTGGCGCAGATCCAGGAAGAACCCCGAGAGCTTTATCAGATCCCACACAGTGTCCAGCTCTATGTAGAAGTCATAATCGCTGCCATCGTTATAATCCCCTCTTGCCACGGAACCAAAAAGATATACTCTGACGACCCCATACTCCTCCGCCACAGGTGCCACTATCGACTTAAGATCGTCGATGGAATGCCTTTTTTTTTCAGGGGGGGACATAACGGCGAAATCGACTTCACACAGTTTAATACTTTGCAACGATGGTTGGGTGCAGGGGGTTCATCTCTTCACTATGATCGTGAGGATGTCCTCGTCCTCCACCACGTGGTCCATGCCCACGGTCTGCCCGGGGAACTTGGCGCTCCTGCCCCAGACCATGGCGTACCTGAAGTTGTTCCTGAAGTCCCTGTGGATAACCTCGCACACGTCCCCGACGGTGTTGCCCCTCTTGACGATCAGCGGCTCCACGAGGTCCGCCTCCTTGCCCTGGGGCTTGAGGTATATGCGGATCATCTCGATGGTCTCGTACAGCGTCTGCTTCAGCTCCTCTATCCCGTAGCCGGTCGCCGCCGATATGGGGACGGCGGCGTAGTCCGGGTACAGCGCAAGCGCCGCCTCCAGCTCGCCCGGCCTGGCCAGGTCCACTTTGTTCACGGCCACCACGCACTTGACGTACATGCGGTTCCCCGAGAGGACGTCGAGCATCTCCTCCACGTTTATGTCGTCCCTCACGACGATCGTGGCGTTGATGTGCCCGTAGGCTATGGCCATGTCCTTTATCGTCTCCGGGTCGATCTTGGTGAGCTTGACGGTCGGCTTGACGAGGATCCCTCCCTGGGAGGACCCCGTTATCACCACGTCCGGCTTGACCTGGTTCATCCTTATGGCCGCGTTGTACAGCTCCTTCATCAGGACGTCCATCTTCGGGTTGAATATGTCCACAACCAGCAGGATCACGTCGGAGGCCCTCGCAGCGGCTATGACCTCCCTCCCCCTGCCCTTGCCCCGGGAGGCGTCCTTTATCAGCCCGGGCATGTCCAGTATCTGTATCTTCGCATGGTTGTACTCCAGCACCCCGGGTATGATGTCCAGCGTCGTGAAATGGTACGCCCCCACCTCGGACTTGGCCCCGGTCAGCTGGTTCAGGAGAGTGGACTTCCCCACCGAAGGGAACCCCACGAGGGCGACCGTGGCGTCGCCTGCTTTTTTGACGTAGAACCCCTTGGTCGGCCCCTTGGAGGACCTCCTCTTCTCTTCCTCGGCGGAAAGGCGGGCGATCTTCGCCTTCAGCTTCCCGATGTGGGCCTCGGTGGCTTTGTTGTACTTGGTGTTGGCTATCTGCTCCTCCAACTCCTTTATCTGCTCCTCGATGGTCGCCACTGTGCCCTCCGGGTGCGTGATATGTAACAACCATATTATTCTTTGTTGATTTTCCTGCCCTGAGAGGCCCCGTCCTCCCGATAGCTTTTAATCGGCCGACCGTTTGAGCCTGTGCATGAACAACGCGACAGGCGCGAGGGCCATAGACCTGAAGTGGTTCGGCAAAGTGACGCCTAGGCAGGCGCTTTGGGTAGCGTCGGCGTTCGCCTTCGCCCTCGGGCTGACGGCCCTCGGGTTCGGGCACCAATGCATGTGCCTAGGGATGCTGATGATCGCGGCCATACTGTACATGCTGCCCCGCACGCAGGGGGTGGAGAACGTGAGGCTGATGGCGCTGGTCGGGGCCGTGTTCACCGTGGCGGCCGTCCTCGTCGGGAGCCTCGTGGTCGCGCCCTCCGTTTTGGACGGCAACCAGGGCGACCCCCCTGACAACGACTACTTCACCGGCGTGGCGTACACTCGCTCGGCGGACGGGATAGAGATAAACGCCGTGTTCACAGGGGACACGGACGCGAGCGAGGTCGTTTTCAAATACGGGGTGGTCCAGGGCATAGGCTTCGGGCCTGTCCTGGGCGACACCGACATGGAGTCCGTCCTGGCTCTGGCTCCCGACGGCACGGTGAGCGGCTCCGTGAAGCTGGACTCCGGCAGCCTCTACATGGGGTACCTCACTGCGATGACGGTCGACCCGTCCGGGGAGAAGGAGCCGATCGATGACTCGGACACCTCCAAGCTCTTCCTGGCCCTGGCGTACGACGGGGACCCGACCGTCCTGTGCCTCTACGGCTGCCTCGCGGGCGTGCTCCCGATCACGCTGATGTTCTTCCTTATCATGGTGCTCTCGGACATAATGAGGAAGAGGATGGAGGCGGCCAGGGAGAGGATGGAGAAGGAGGGCAGGCTCTACCCCAAGGGGTACGGAAGGTGCGAGGAATGCGGCTCCGTGGTGCTTCCGGGGGAGGTCAACTGCAGGAAGTGCGGGGCTTACATCGACCGCCCCGACGAGATGAAGCCCGACAAGAAGGACTTCTTCGAGTGCACGGACTGCGGCGCGGAGGTCCCGATGGATGCGAAGACGTGCCCCAAGTGCGGCGCGGAGTTCGACGAGGACGAGTTCGAGGTCGTGCACCCCGACGGGACCGTGGAGACGACCGGCGAGGCGTTCAAATGCCCAGAGTGCGGGGAGCTTTCACCTGCCGCGGCGACGTTCTGCATCAGGTGCGGCGCGAATTTCAAGAAGAAGTGAAACCCATTACCGCCCTTTCTCTATCCATGCACACCTGAGATGGGCGGCGACAAACGGATGCCGACCGTGGCAGAGGGCGCGAGCCTCAACGGACGTTGTCTATGAGCGGGGAAATGGGCCGATAGTCTCTTGGAGCTGGATCCTCGGTTCCCTCCAAACTTTCCCGCCAGGTTGGCGGGATTAGCATACTATATGAAACCGGATTGGAGTGCCCTATGCCGGAACCCCTTTATTCTACGACTGCACGGTTGATCCTTTTCAAAGCATCCCGGTTTTAATGTACATAAACTCATATATTTTTTGTACATTATATCAGCGATATAATGTACGTTAACGCGACGGATTTCAGGAACGAGTTCAGCAGGTATCTGGAGCTATCAAAGCACGAGGACATCTACATATTGAGACACGGCGAGCTTGTCGCCACGCTGTCGGGGTCGAAGAGGGACAAACGGAGGATCCTCGAAGAGATAACAGGGGCCGCGAGATACGACGGCGACAGGGAGGACGTGTTCAGGATGAGGCTGGATGAGCTATGAACGTTCTTTTCGGCACCGATGTGATCATAGACATAGTCGAAAGGCGGGAGCCGTTCTATGACGCATCCAACCGCGCCGCCAACCATGCCATAGACGGGGAGGTGACAGGGTTCGTGTCCGTCCAATCGCTGAAAGACGTGTTCTGTTTCGTGCGCAAAGTGAAGGGCGAGAAGAGGGCATTCGACATCGTGGAGAGGCTGTCGGCGATCTTCATGCCCCTAGGCGTCCATTCGGAGGATTCCCTGACCGCCCTGATGTCGGGTTCCCGGGATTACAAGGATGCCCTCTTGAACGCGTCCGCCGTGAGGAATGGGATCGACATGATACTGATGCGGGACCGGGAGGGGTTCATAGAGTCCGACCTCTTGATAGTGCCTCCGGAAGAGCTCGACAGATACCTGGAGTCTGGAGTGAACTCGGGCGGGGCAGTCATCGGATGATCCCCGTATAGGGAGAGGTCAAAAGATGTGTCACCGCCGAAAGGGGTGACCCGCATACCGCGCCCTTGACGAACACGAGCGTTTGGGGTGATTTGGATAAGAATTGAAGCAGGACACATGCGATAATGCTCGTGTGTCGGGGTTTAATGTCCGAAAATCCGTATGAAGTGCCTTTGATGATGTCCGAAAATCCGTATGAAGTGCCTTTGATGATGTCCGAAAATCCGTATGAAGTGCCTTTGATGAT
>WRNL01000044.1 GCA_009776625.1 Methanomassiliicoccaceae archaeon
GGCCGGAGACGGTCAAGAGGCCGCGCGGGCGGCCGAGGAAGAACCCCCCCGCATGACGGCAGGATGGGGGGCATAGTACAACGATTTGGGAATTCCATATTACACATGATCTTCAATGATTCTGGAGGGGGCGGGGGGTTATTACGAAACAACTTGCCCATAGTTGACCTACTTGGTAAAAATGGTAAAAAATCGGAATGCCTCGCCCCATTGTCGGCGTTCTGTCTATTGCAGGCAGGGGCATACCTGCAGAGGTGCGCCCCTGCTTGGGGATGACTCATTCCTCTTCGTATTTTTGACGATTCGGAATCCTGGATTCCAGTTTTGACAAGAACTCCTCCATCCTCACTGGGGCGACGTTGGTCGATTCGTCCTTGCCGTGGCTTATCCGTATCCATTTGATGTTTTTCACTGAACGGTGGCCCCCATCATTGTATATCCTTTCCACCTGCGTGATGGATGAGTAGTATATCTCCTCCTTGTGCCCGAATGCGCCGCCGACCAGGAGGCCGTTAACCGACAGGACATACTTTTCTTTTGCAACAAAATAGAGAAGAAAAGCTAATATCGGCAGGTACATCATCCTGGAAATCGTGCGACCATAGTGATTATGGTGAAAAACACTATGATCCATGAAAAAATTGTAATAGATGTGAAAAAACAAAGACAATATACACACCACGGCCAATATGAGAAAAGTGGCGGTCATCCTTGACCTATACACATCAGTCGACATAGAAATATATTGAAACACATATATTTATTATAATCTGACTGGAACACCCCCCCCCCAAAAAAAAAGAGTGCCGCCATTCGAGTGGGTTTTGCCAGAATTCGCTCATTGGTCGTATCGACCTACAAACGACGAGCCTGCATCTCCTCTATGCTCTGGCGGTCTGCTGGAACACGCACAGAATGTCTGCACATCAGGGGACGCTATGAGCAATACCGTGTTGAGCATGGACGCTCCTGATAATTTCCGAACAGCCCACTGCCTGGAACCCGATGCAGACTCGCAGATAGCCGCCCTGTTGCACCCAAGGCCGCCCCTACCGAGCGGTAGGCAGGGGTGCCACCCGTTTCTATATAGATGTGCCTACATGTTCCGCATGGCGGTCCGAAAGCTTTTAATCGGATGCGAATAATTTACCCCCAGCGAGTGACCGCCTGACAGATGTTTTAGGACTAGGGGGTCAAAGGGGGAGGTAGAGATGAAGACAGCAGAAGAAGTTAAAGACATACTGAGAAAATTCGACGTGTGCGTCTGCGACACCACGCTCAGGGACGGGGAGCAGGCGGCGGGGATCGTGTTCTCCAACATAGAGAAGTACAGGATCGCCCAGCTCCTGGACGAGGCAGGAATCCAGCAGATCGAGGCGGGCATCCCCGCCATGGGTGCCGACGAGAAGAAGGCGGTCAAGCACATAGCCCGCATGAGGCTCAACGCCTCGATACTCGGGTGGAACCGCGCCAACATCGACGACATAAACGCCAGCATAGACTGCGGCGTTGATTCCGTGGCGATCTCGCTGTCCTCCTCGGACATCCATATAGAGCACAAGCTCAAGAAGAGCAGGGAGTGGGTCCTCCAGCAGGTGGGCGAGTGCGTGGCGCACGCCAAGTCCCACGGGCTGTACATATCATGCAACGGGGAGGACGCCTCCCGTGCGGACATGGACTTCCTGGTAGAGTTCGCGAAGACCGCCAAGGCGGCGGGCGCGGACAGGTTCAGGTACTGCGACACCATCGGCAGGGAGGATCCCTTCACCTGCGCGGAGAGGGTGGGCAGGATAGTCAAGGAGGTCGGGATCGAGGTGGAGATGCACACCCACGACGACTTCGGCATGGCGACCGCCAACTGCATAGCAGGGGTCAAGGCCGGGGCGAGGTTCCTGAGCACGACCGTCCTGGGCATCGGCGAGAGGTCGGGGAACGCGCCCCTCGAAGAGGCGGTCATGGTCTGCAAGCACCTCTTCGGCAAGAGCACGGGCATAGACCCGCTGAAGCTGAAGCCTCTCGCGGAGTTCGTGTCGATGGCATCCGGCAGGGAGATCAGCATATCGAAGCCGTTCCTCGGGGCCAACTGCTTCGCCCACGAGGCGGGGATCCACGCCGACGGCATAATCAAGGATGCCAGGAACTACGAGCCCTACGAC
This sequence comes from Methanomassiliicoccaceae archaeon, assembly GCA_009776625.1. Taxonomy (GTDB): domain Archaea; phylum Thermoplasmatota; class Thermoplasmata; order Methanomassiliicoccales; family Methanomethylophilaceae; genus Methanoplasma. The sequence goes on from WRNL01000044.1 coordinate 2,157, forward strand.
CCGAGCGAGGTCGGCCTCGAGAGGAGGATAGTGATAGGCAAGCACTCCGGCAGGAACACGATCGTCACCGACCTTTCCCACAGGGGGATAACGCTCTCCGACCAGGAGGCCGTCGACCTACTCGAGAGGGTTAGGAAGGCCTCCGTGAAGCTGCACAGGAGCATATCCTCCGACGAGCTGCACTCGATGTACAAGGACATGCGGGCGGGCGAGGACCCCTTCGACGACGAGCGCTGCTGATCAGTCGAAGCCGTCCCGGTGCTTGTAGGCGTAGATCACGAGTATGATGGCGATCCCGCCGAGCATCGCCAGTATGTGCTCTACGAACCCTAGGCTGTTCGGCACGATGATCAGTATCAGGAAGTCGATCATGAACACGAGCGCCCAGTTGTTTATCCTGACGAACGCCTTGTAGAACCTTATGGAACGGCGCTGGAGGTTCCCCTCCCCCTTCGCCTCGGCCTTCCTCTCCGAGTCGATGAGCACCTTCTCGACGAACTTGAGGTGCTTTATCAGGCTGTAGAGGGGTATGGCGACCGCCACGAAGTTCACCGCCAGCACGATGGTGTAGCAGGCGCTGTACGACAGGCTCCCGAGGTTGCCGAAGAGGAAGTTCGTGAGCTCAGACGTGGTTATGAAGAACACTATCTCTATCGCGACGATCAGGAGGATGTCCAGGTAGGCGATGGTCATCCTCTCCTTGAACCTGGACGACGTGGACTTGGACGACAGGGCTATCTTCGCGTAATGGCCGTCCCGTACCCCCTCCACCCTGCTGACGGCGGCAAGGACGGGCGCGGGGGCGTGGCCGGACACGTAATCGCATATCCTGCCGGAGTTCTGGGACATCACCGGCAGGAGGATCATGGACACCAGCGCGGCGCATATCACGGATGCGTAGAAGGATTCGGTGAGCACCCCTGCGTCCAACCCAGCTTTCGCTATTATGAACGCGAACTCGCCCATGGCGACGAGGCTGACGGCCGACATGAACCCTATGCGCAGGGGCTTGTTCCCGACGAAGTACGCGAGGAGCAGGCTCGTCGTCTTGAGGACGGCGTACACGGCGAATATCAGCAGTATGAGGACTATGTTATCGATGATGTCGCTGATCGCTATCTTCAGGCCGACCGAGATGAAGAACATCGCCATGAATATGTCCTTCATGGGCGTTATGTCGTGCTCGATTATGCTCCTGCAGTTGGCCTGCGACACCACCACCCCCATGAGGAACGCGCCTATGGCCATGGACATCCCGATCAGGACGGACAGCAGGGCCATGGCGAAGCACATCCCGACCGCAGTCACCAGCAGGACCTCGTCCGGCATCTTGGACGCGATCCAGTCGAGCACGCGGGGGATGAACAGTATCCCTATAGACACGGCGGCCGCCATGAATATCAGGATGATCATGAACATCCATATTATGGAGTTGAGCTCCATGACGCTCCCCACGAGCAGGGGGGAGGCCATAGACAGTATGATCACCTGCGCAACGTCCTCTATGACGGTTATGAGGATTATGGTCTCGACGTCCTCCTTCGAGAGCTTGCCCTGGCCCTTGAGGACCGCCGTCACGACGGCGGTGCTGGATCCGGATATTATGGCCCCGAATAGCATGGACTGTATGGGGTCCCACCCTATGGATATCCCGAACAAGTATGCCCCGATTATTATGAGCGGCAGCTGGATCAAGGCTATTATGACGGCGAACGCACCGGACTTCCTCAGCTTCTTAAGATTGAGCTCCATGCCGACGCAGAACATCAGCAGGACCAGCCCCATGGACGAGAGGATGCTCACGATCGTCTCGGTCTCCTCGGAGCCGTCGATCCAGTAGTTGGCGAGGATTATCCCGGCGGTGAGGTAGCCTATGATGGGGGGCATCTTGAGCTTCATAAACACGACTGAGCATATCCCTGCGACGAGCAGGAGGAACGTCATGTTCAAAAGAAACGCTGCCTCTTCCAATAATCCACCCAGAACCGTATATTCTTATCAGTAAAAAATTATTCGGCGGTTCGTGTTATCCTCCTTCGGCTTTTTGTGCAGAAACTCCCTCATTGTGCGCCCTACGGCCTCTCTCTGTCTGCCAAAAGCCTACGACCCATGTCGGGGCAGCGACCTGCGGCGCACCCCTGGGTCTGCAGATTTTCAACACAACCTCATCTAAAGATTATAGCCAAGGCTGCCACTGCGGCGACCAGCGAAGTGACAAGCATCAGACGGGTGTACCTCAGGGATCTTCGGGTGGCTTCCAACGACTCAACAGCTGTGTTCAGCGAAAGTGTGCTGACATCATTAGAGTGCTTCTTGAACCTGACCTCTGACAGGCGCGTGACTGCCTCGTATATCGTCTCCGCCTTTAGGCGCCTTGTGTCCATTATTTTCTTAATGGCAACCCTCCGGCTGACTTCAAACTTATCGATGTAAATCTCCATGAACCTCACGCCATACAGATGGTTTATCTTTGCTATGTTGCACACCTTTATCGCCTCCCCCATCCTATATGCCCAATGCTCTGGCGTTTCCGGTCCCTCTACAAAGTTTATTGGTATGTATGCTCCAGCATCGGATATCTCCTCCATCATGCTCACAAATGCGTCTGCTATCGATTGCTCGATCCGTGTCGCATCCGACCAAATCGGCTGGTTCATTGCTATGCAGTCACAGATCTCATCTGAGCATGAATCGAGCATCTTTCGAAACTCCTTCCAGACCTTCTGTAGCCTTACCTCGGTCGTCATATCGCTCTCTACTTCGGTTTCTGCAATGCATAGCGAACACATCCCGCGACCATCGTCGCATATGTCTATGTTGACTTTACCCCATGGTGTCGAAACAACCACCTTATTCCTGGAGCGATACTCGTACAGGAACTCGCGCTTGCCTTCGTTCTTTTTGATGACCTGTTCAACGTTAGAAGGAGCGCACACGTCACCTGAAATATTGGGGACCCACCCCCACCAACTGTCTGTCGGCATGACGATCTGCCCTGCTCATACGGCGGTCGATGCCGCAGATGGGGGGAAGGGGTGCAAACCTCTGCCAATGGAGCTGGCTTTGGCGCAAGCTATGCCTTTGTCATTGAGCGTATATTCTGTATACCCTGCCCTATTGAGCTTATCCAGCATCCGCTTGTCGTCCATGTTCTCTATCGGCATCTCATAGTAATACTTGAAGAATATCTCCTTCATCCTCCTCCCTTCCATTTCATTCATAATCGTCACCTTGGTTGTTTTCCTGCTGGACAAACTGCAGATATGCTATTATAATAAGCCATATGCATCAGTTAGAAATAAAGATTGTGCAGGGATTCACGACTTTTGGATGCCACTATGGCGAAACAACCATCTTCTATTCCAAATAGCGCCATGTGAGAACCCGGCTTGTATCCATTCTTAGCGAAGAGCGATTCTATGTCGGCTGGATGCGCCTTACAAGGATGATTGGGCATCTTTCTCACCCACCATCATTTGGCATGATGAACAACCCTATTCAAACATCAGCCTTTGATGCCGGAGGCGGAACAGGGTGCAAGCCACGACCTATGGAGCTGGCTTTGGCGCAGGGCTTGCCCTCGTCGTTGAATGCGTACTCCGTGTACCCCGCCCTGTTGAGCTTGTCCAGCATCCGCTTGTCGTCCATATTCTCGATCGGCCTCTCGTAATAGTACTTGAAGAAAATCTCCTTCATCCTCTCCCCATCGTACTTGTTCATGGTATTCTCCTCAGTTGTTCTTATGCGGAAGGGGGCATGGGTACGCCGTATCCGATCATGGTATGCATCGACCTGCGATAAGGGTTGTCAGGGGTCGGCGGCTCGGACGCACGATAGTTCGCGGCAGGATTTCAGCAGATGGGATTTCAATTCCCCTCGTCCTTCGGCGCGGAGACCTTCTTCCTCTGGCGGCCGCCCGTCTTCTTGAGCTTGCCTTGGTCGAGCGCCCATTGGAAGCCGGGGATCTCCGCCGGTGCTATCAGGACCCTGTCATTCTTGGCGTACTTCTTGCCGGTCACCCAGTTCGTGAAGGGCGATGCCACTTTGTACTCGTCGGCATCCATGACCACCTCCTTCGTGTTCGGCCTGCCCCTCATCTCCGAGTAGGTGCCGTTGAACATCCTCACATGCCTGTCCCTGACCTCCGCCACCTTTGTGCACACGGTGTCCAGGAAGTACCTGTCATGGGTAATCGCGATGATGGTGCCGTCGTACTCGTTCAGCGCCTCCTCCACGGCATGCCTAGCGGGGATGTCCAGGTAGTTCGTGGGCTCGTCGAGCACGAGGACGTTGGTCTCCTCCAGCAGGAGCATGCAGAGCGCGACCCTCGCCCTCTGCCCGCCCGACAGGGTCTTTATCGGCCTGTCGATGTCGTCCCCTGAGAGGAGCATCCTTGAAAGGATAGAGCGTGCGTCCCCCCTCCTCTCCTTGCCGATCTTCTTCACCAGCTGCTCCTCGGCGGTGAGGCCGAGGTCGAGCCCCTCGTGGTTCTGGGAGTAGTACCCTATCTTGGCGCCGGGGGCGACCCACAGCTCCCCCTTGCTCGGGATGATCTCCAGCAGGGCCTTTATGAGGGTGGACTTGCCCTCCCCGTTGGAGCCGAACACGCCTATCTTCTCCCCCTTATGGATGTCCAGCTCCACGTCCTCGAGGATCGTGCGCCCCCCCAGCTCGACGGACAGCCCCTTGCATGTGATGACGTTCTTGCCGGACTTGGGGGCGGACTGTATCCTGACGGTTATCTCCCTGTCCTCCACCGGCCTCTCCTTCTCCTCGAGCTTGGATATCATCTTCTCCCTGGTCTTGTGGGTGGTGAGGTACCATTGGTCCTTGTGGAGCTGCTCCGCGATCTCCTCCTGCCTCCTCTTGTTGCTTGCGTACTTCTTGTACTCCTTCTCCATCCGGTCGATGTCGAGCATCTTCTTCGTTATGAAGTCGGTGTAGTTGCCCTTGTACTCCCTCGTCCTGCCATGGGATATCTCGGTCATCCTCACGGCTATCTTGTCGAGGAAGTAGCGGTCGTGGCTTATGACCAGGAGGGAGCAGCCTGATTTGAGGAGGTAGTCCTCCAGCCACTCGACGGTCTCCACGTCGAGGTGGGACGTGGGCTCGTCCATGACCAGCAGGTCGCAGTCGTCCGCCTGGACGAGTATCCTGGAGAGCATTACCTTGGTCCTCTCGCCGCCGGAGAGGGAGTCCATGGTGCGGCCCATGATGTCGGGCTGGAGGCCGACCTTGCTCAATGACTTAGCGAGCTTGCTCTCGTCCTGCATGTCGGACGCCTTGATGTCCCTCTCCAGCCCGGAGTACTCGGCGGCGAGGGCGTTCCAGTCGACGTCCCCGCCCGATGCCATGGCCGCCTCTATCTCGCGCATCCTCCTCTTGATGTTCTCGATGCGGCCGTAGGGCCTGCCGAGGACGTCCCTCACGGTGAACTGCGGCGACGACTCCGGGAACTGCTCGAGGTACCCTATGCCCTCTGTGTTCCTGATTAGCTCCCCGGTGTCGCACTTGACCTCCCCCAGAAGGATCCTCAGGAACGTGCTCTTGCCTGCGCCGTTCACCCCGATGAGGCCGATGGCGTCGCCCTCGTTTATCTGGAGGCTCGCATCGGTCAGGACCTTCACGGGGCCGAAGGACTTGGCGACGGCCTGGGCTTTCAGGAGCATGCCATCCCGATGGGGGCGGGCCGTTATAAAATGTCCGTGCTGAAAGCAGGAAAAGACAGAATAATAAAAAGGGTTAAGGCGGGGGTCGCCCCCCTGTTTTGTTGTGTTCTGTTAAGGATGATTCCTTTCTACTTCTTACCAGATCAAGACCTAAGCAACCTCACCGCGACGATTATCGCTATGACAGCTATGATGATGACTATTATGATCAAGAGTATCTCGATCAAAGTCAGCCCGCCGGTGTCGACGACGGCTGCGCCAGCCGCATGCACGCTGCCCGCCGTGACCGTGAACGTAACGTTCTTGGTCACCGTGTACGGGTTGCTGAAGGAAGCACCGTCCGCCCTAAGCGTGGGGGTGCCCTCATAGCCGGGCTGTACGTCACCGATGATGGTCAGAGCCGTGCCGTAGTTGTACGTCTTCGTCGCGCTGCTGCCAATGTTCACGCCGTTGACGACCCAGTCCATCCCTCTGGTGAAGGAGAACGTTGCGTCGAAGGTGCGCCACTTGTACTCAGCATAGACCTTGTCGAAAGCACCTATCGGCTGAGCGACGGCTCCGTTGAGGCCCAAGACATTCCAGTCGATACCCGCCTTGAACTCGCGGGACTGCCACCAGTTCAGGAATATGATGTCCAGGAGCTCGTCGTCCACCATCACTAGGTCGGTGTCCGGGGCTACAGGCGTGCCTGAATAGAGCGTCACATACACGGAGTCGTCTCCGACTATGTATTGCGTCTTCTGCAGGGTCCCTCCGTTTACTTTCAGGTTCGATGTGGTTATAGCGAATGCGCCATAAACATATGCGACTCCATTGTTACCGAGGGTTACCGCTCCTGTGATCTTTGCGGTGTTCGTGTATGCAGCAGACAGAGGCGACAGGGTCGGCACATTGCCGATCACCAGTTTGGTGATCGCCGTGAGGGTCGATGTCGAAGATACCGAAACCTCGCCGCCGACAGATATCACATCTGCGTTGACGCTGGATCCGCTGTCGACGACAAGCTTTCCATCTACGTTGATCAAACCATCGCCTGCTGCGGCAAGTATGTTGCTGGCCTTGCTGTCTCCGCCGACGGTGAGCACCCCGGTGTCCATTACGTCAATGGCGCCATTGGGACCGAACGTCGCTACTCCGTTGTCTTTGAACGCAGCCGTGCCGGAAATCCTTATCGTGCCGTTGATCATCGTCCCACCCGCCGTGTTGTTGACCAGTATGAGGTCACCATTAACGGTGAAGATGACATCCTCGTCGACAATGAGCTTTATAGTGGTCTTAGCATCCTTCATGGTCACGCCGGCTTTCAGGGTTGCATCCTTGTCTATCGCGGCTTGCTGGCGCAATTGGATGGTCTGCCCAGACGTAGATATGTCCAGTGCTGTCCATATGTCCGTGTAGATGAACTTGCCATTGCCCTCAAGCAACACGTCCGAGTCGGGCGTTTCGACAGCCTTTGTGGGTTTCGTGTCGTATATCGCCTGTCCGCTCTCGACTTTGTAGGTAGAGAGTGTGGCACTGAGCCTTGTGACGATCGTCTTGGTCGGTATTGATACCTTGGGAGAGTACTCTTCTACGAGATCCCCGCTGGAATCGTACACCTTCTCCCCGATCTGGAGAGTCGCTCCGGACAATATCCTGATGAGCGTGTCCGCATTCGCGTTTGGCCCTTCAAGTGTCGTGTCGTACCTTATGATGACCTTTCCGGTAATGTTTATTATGTTGCTGTTAGTCAGTGCGTTTTCTATTGATGTGTAGTAGTATGTCGTGCTGTCGGGTTTGGTACCCACATTCACGTAGTAATATGCGGCGTTGAGGTCCGCTACGCTAGCCAGAGGGTTGAAGTTTGCCGCAGGGTTCGCCGTAGGCGTGTGCCCGTATGTGAGCATCCCTGCCCCCTCGAAGTTGGTTGCGTAAGTGCCGCCGCCAGCCACAGTGTTGTTCTCGAAGAGCCCACGGATGTTGGCCGTCGTGTAAACACAGATTATGTCGCCCTTTACTGTAAGGGTGTAGTCATCTCCCGTGGTTGCATGCACAGAGAACCTGTCACGTATCGAGGGGAGGCTGATGCTGCCTTCTTCGAAGGTCACCAACGGAACACTTGCTCCAGCAGCGATATAGTTGGCGGTCATGTCGTCGGGCCAAGGCGCCACTGGGGGGTCCCCTATGTAGAGAACTTGGTTACCAGAGAGGTTTTCGACCAGCACCATGAACACCGTGTCGGTGGGATCAACCTTTACTTTCCCGACCACGCTGCTGCTGTTGACTTCGACATCGAGTATGCCTGTCGTCCCGCTTGCGGCGAACACATAGCTGTAAGAGAACACTACGGTCGTATCAAACAGCACGTTGGCTCCGTCATATATGAAAGAACCAGGATCTGCCGCCAATGTCGCCGCAACATCCAGTGCATTCTGCACCTCGTTCGCTCCGACTGATACCGAGTAGTCTATGCCTGACCCGTCTGCGCGGAACGTTGCAAAGTATGCAAGACCGTTAAGGCTTCCAGCTATCCTGTACTCCTGGTTGAGTACTACGCCAGCAAAGTCGAACTCCACAGGCCCGAGGGCAACGGGCTGAACGCCAGTCGCCATGATGGCCGCTCCTTTTTCAGGGATGAGGTACAGCACATCACCAGCTACAGCGTCTGCGTCATCGACCTCAAGGACTATGTTGCTAGCGGTTTTGGGCATGTTGTCCCCAACCCTGACGGTTGCACCGCTCTCAACGACCGTGTCCACATTCCACGCTTCGAACCATGCGCTTGTCCCTGAGACGTTCTCGGGGAAGCCGACACTGAATTCGCCGGATTTGAATGTGACCACCCTGTCAGCCCTGTCGGCCGCACATATGTACGTTCCGGGGTTGTCAGGATCCTCGATCAAGGCGAGCTGCGTCTCATCGACGTACACATCACCGAACACCGTCGCCCTGTCGTCGGCGTAACCGACTGCCAGACCGATAGCGTATGCGGACGAGACCTCGGCTGAGCCAGCTTTGAACGTCCCGGTGAAAGGCGCCACGTCTCCGAGCCCCGCGATGCCATACATCAGAGACTCGTAGTTAGTAGTGAAGCCCGCTCCACCCATCACTGCGACCCACTGTGCGGATGTCAATGCGTCAGGCCTTATCGCGCCACCCATCAGCCAGCCTTTTGTCACCTCTATTGACCCTTTAACGGTCTTGTAGTCGGTGATCTGGTCAGGAACCGCGGCTAAGGCATCGACCTTGGCCTCATCTCCGACGAGGATCGCCCCCACATAGCCATAAATTGGGTCGGGCGCCATTATCAGCGTGAACACTGCGTCCGAGACTCCTGTGAGCTCCACTGTCGCGTACTCCTTGTAATTGTCGCCGTTGATGTTGTCGGCAGTGCCGATTGAAATCGTGCCGGAGACAGTTACTCCTTCTCTCAACGTTACGAACTGAACGCCGTATGTCTGACCTGCACCGAGGTTCAGGTAGAATCTGACGTTCAGATTCGCATCATCGTTCTCAAGAATCGTTGTGCTGTTCACGCCGTTGCCCATCGGGTCAAGGCGGGTGGCGGCGTCAGAACTGTCGCTCACCACTACTGCCGCAACGGATACCATTGCAAGGGCAGCCACAACAAACAATGCGAGGAACGCTTTGTTTTTTCTCCTTTCTGTTTTCATTTGGAATCATCCTCTTTGAGTATGTTGTTCCTGCCTTCCGCGACCTTAGAACGAACGGCGGACAGGCATCGACCGTATAAGGGATCGAGGCTTCGTTCGACAGGATAGCATGTATGCTCCCCTGCCTCCTTCTGCTTTTCTCTCCATCCCTTACCCACGGTTTCCGCCCCACCCGCCTCACCTGTACGACGTACAGGCGAGTCATTCGCAGGCTGCGATAGGCTCGTCCACGAGCA